>VHCA01000009.1 GCA_016882225.1 Candidatus Pelagibacterales bacterium | reverse complement strand
TGGATTTTGACTCTATATTTCAGATTAAAGATATAGACGTAGACCAACGCTTAGATAAATGGTTTAAAAGAAATATAAAAAATATCCCACAATCATTAATAGAAAAATTAATAAGAAAAAAAAAAATAAAAGTTAATCAAAAAAAAACTACAAGTTCATATAAATTAAAAATTAATGATACAATAAGCATATTCAAGGAAAAAGAATCTTTTAAAGATTTACTACCAAAAAAATATTTTTATAAACCATCGTCTAATGACTACAGCGCTTTAATATCGAATATTATATTTGAAAATGATGATTTTTTAATAATAAACAAAACCTCAGGAATTGCAGTTCAAAGCGGTAGTAAAACAAAAAAAAATATTATTGATATTTTAAAATATTATTCAATTTCAAAATATAAAACCCCATTTTTAATCCACAGAATAGATGAAGAAACTTCAGGAGTTATGTTAATTGCTTTAAACATTAAAGCAGCAAAGGTTCTATCTTTAAATTTTGCTAATAGAGAAGTTATAAAAACTTATTATGCAGTATCTAAAGGTTCTATAAATATTAATAATGGAAATTTAATTAATAAATTTGAATATAAAAAGAATAAAAATACTAAGGTGTTAGAAAATATTACTTCATATGAAGTGGTATCTAAAAATAATAATTTTTCCTTACTAAAACTGGAGCCAAAAACAGGAAGAAAGCATCAGCTAAGAAGACAATTAAGTTTTATAAAGCATCCTATCATTGGTGATTCAAAATATTCAATTAAAAATTTAGACAACAGCAATGATAAACTTTTGCTTCACGCATACTCAATTTCTTTTGAATTTAATAATAAAAAGTTTTTTTATAAGGTAAATTTTCCAGGTTATTTTCTAGATTTTTGTAATAAAAATAATCTATCTACAAACCAAAAACTTTAAAAAAATTATTTTTAATAATTTCATTAATTTTTATGTTTGATAAGGGCTTTATGAAATCCGCAACATTTGCAATTCCTTTATCAGAAATCCCACAAGGAACAATTCCCCTATAAGAATTTTTATCAACTTTAATATTTAGACTAAAACCATGATATACAATCCATTTTTTAACTTTAATCCCTATTGCTGCAATTTTTTCTTCTGCATTATCTCTATTTACCCAAATACCTATATTTTTCGTATCAGCATGTGATTTTATGTTTAAATCTTTAAGAATATTAATAATCATAGATTCCATGTTTCTAACAAATCTTTTAATTTCTTTTCCTCTAATATTTAAATCTAGTACAACATAAACTACTTTTTGACCTGGACCATGAAAAGTAAATTTTCCACCTCTATTAGTTTCAATCACAGGAAATATTTTATCATCAATTAACTCAGTATTTTTAGCACTAATACCTTTTGTGTAGACCGGATTATGCTCTAAAATCCAAAGTAATTCATTTTTTTTTTTTGAAATTAATTGTTGAACTCTATTTTCTAAAAAAAAAAGTGCCTCATTATAATCCACTGGTTTATCAGATATTTTAATCTCAATTTTATGACTAGATGACTGCATTAAAAATTATCAATTAAGCGAATTTCTCTAATAAAATATGCAACAAATACTCTAGCTTTTTTTGATGGTAATAAAGTTTTTTTGAAATTTGATGTATTATAGCATTCTAAATAATCCACTTTAGTTGCCCCAAGTTCAATAATTTTTTTTTTGAAATAGTTTTTATTTTTATTTTTTATAATATTAATTTTATTTCTTTTTAAAAATTTATAAATATCACCACCTATTTCTTTTTCATTAGAGTTTAATAGCTGATTTCTGGAAGACAATGCGATTCCACTGATATCTCTAATAGTTTCACAAGGAATAATTCTTAAATTTCTAAAATTCTTTTTTGAAAACTCTTTTATTAAAATTAATTGCTGAAAGTCTTTTATTCCTAAAAAAAGATAGTGACATTTTACAATTGTAAGTAACCGTTTAACGACCTCAATAACACCATTAAAATGTCCTGGTCTAAATTCACCTTCCATTACATTACAAAACTTTGGTAGTTTATTTCTTACATAAATTTTTTTTTCTGGATAAATTTCTTTTTGCAAAGGTATAAAAACACAATCGACATTATTTTTTTTACAAATATTAAGATCTTTATCTAAAGGTCTAGGATATCTATTAAAATCTTTTTTATTATTAAATTGAAGTTGGTTCACAAAAATACTTACAACAGTAAATAATTTTCTATTTTTAGATTTTTTAATTAATGACACATGTCCTTTATGTAGAGATCCGAGAGTTGGCACAAAGCCAATTTTTTTTTTGTCTTTAAGTATTTTTTTTATTTCGTTTGCTGTTTTAATTATTTTCATCTAAAAAGTTTATGATCGATGATAAAGGAAGCAATAATACCACTCGCCGGTCTCGGCACAAGACTTCTGCCTTTTAGTAAAGTTATACCCAAAGAGCTTCTTCCATTAGGAAACACCACAATTCTTGAAGTAATTTTAAAAGAGTGTTTTGAAGCTGGTATAAAAAAAATAATTTTAGTAATTTCTAATAGAAAAAAAATAATAACTAATTATTTTAGTACAGATAAATATTTAGAAAATAATTTAAAAAAAAAAAATTCTTCACTTTTAAAAAGTATTAGACATTTAAGATATTATAAAAAAAAAATTACATATGTATATCAGAATTCACCAAAAGGACTCGGTGATGCTTTATATAGCTGCAGAAATAAGATTAAAGGTAATTTCTTTTTATTAGTTTTACCTGATGATATTATAAAAAGTAATAATTGTTCTAAAGATATAATTGCAATAAATAAAAAATATCACTGCTCTGTTATAGCATCTAAAAAAGTAAAAAAATCTGAACTATCACGTTATGGAATCTTTAAAGTTTCATCTAAAAATAAAAATTTATTTAATATTCAAAAAGTTGTTGAAAAGCCTAAAGTTTACAGGGAACTTTCAAATTTTGCCATTATTGGAAGATACATTTTAAACAAAAATATTTTTACAGCTATTAAAAATATAAAATTTGGAACCGGTGGAGAAAAACAACTTACTGACGCCATTAATTTTTTATTGATTAAAAACGAAAAGTTTAAAGGTTATATTTTCAAAGGAAAATATTTAGACTGCGGAACAATGAGTGGTTATTTAAACTCTCTCAAGTACAATTTATGAAACTTTGTTTTATAGGCACAGGATATGTAGGGTTAGTATCTGGAGTTTGTTTTGCAGATATTGGATATGAAGTTATTTGCGTTGATAAAGATAAAGAAAAAATAAGAAGATTAAGAAACGGTATCAACCCAATTTATGAACCTGGTTTAGATGAATTGATACAAAAAAATACAAATGCAGACAGATTAACATTTTCAGATAATCTTCATATATCATTAAAAAAGTCTGACATAATATTTTTAGCAGTTGGAACCCCAACTTCAAAAGATGGGAATTCAGCAGATCTTTCACAGCTTTTTTCAGTTGTGAAGCAGATTAAAAAAATTAAAAAGCATAAAATTATAGTTACAAAGTCAACTGTTCCGGTAGGAACCAATAATAAAATTGATAAAATTCTTAATACAAAAAGTAAAAAAAGATTTTCAATAGTTTCAAATCCTGAATTTCTAAGAGAAGGAGAAGCAATAAAAGATTTTAAATTTCCAGATAGAATAGTGATCGGCTCTAAAAGTAAATCTGTAATTGAGATTATGCGCAAACTTTATAGGCCATTAATTAGCAAGGGTGCTTCTTTTTTGTCGTGCTCTCTTGAAAGTGCAGAATTAATTAAATATGCATCAAACGCTTTTCTTGCGACAAAAATAAGTTTTATAAATGAGTTAGCAAATTTATGCGAAAAAGCTGGTGTTAATGTTGAGGACGTGGCAATTGGAATTGGTTTAGATAAAAGAATAGGACCTAGATTTTTAAGAGCTGGACCTGCTTACGGTGGTTCTTGCTTTCCAAAAGATACCAAAGCATTGATTACAACAGCAAAAAAGTACGTATCACCACTATCTATAGTGTCTGCTGTTGTAAAATTTAACGATGAAAGAAAGAAATATATAGAAAACAAAATAATAAAACTTTTAGGCTCAAATTTAAAAAAAAAAACTATCTGTTTTTTAGGTGTAACATTTAAAGCAAATACTGATGATATAAGAGATTCATCCGCAATGAAAATGATACCTAGATTTGCAAGTTTAGGAATTAGAATAAATTATTATGACCCCTCTGGAGAAAAAAACTTTTCTAAAAAAAAAAATATATTTTTTTTTAATAATTTATATTCTGCTACAGAAAATATAGATTTAATTGTTATTCATACTGAGTGGGATGAGTTTAAGAACTTAGATTTTAAAAAAATTTTAAAAAAAAATAGAAAAGTAAATATATACGATTTAAGAAATTTATACGATACTAATTATTTTAAAAATAAAAAAATATCTTATTATTCTATCGGTAGACCTTAAATGATTAAGGTTTTAGTTAAAGCAATTAAAACTAAATTAAAGCTAAAAAAGAAAAAGCCGAATTTTTATAAAATCATAATGTTAAATGATGATTTTACAACTATGGAATTTGTTGTTAGTGTTTTACAACATTATTTTAATATGGACTATTATAAAGCAAGTCAAACAATGTTAAAAATTCATAATGAAGGTAATGCTGTTTGTGGAATATACCCAAAAGATGTTGCTGAAACTAAAGTTATTGAAGTAGCAAAGATTGCAAGGGTGAAAGGCTATCCTTTACGATGTATATTAAAACAATCTAATTGAATGGCTACATTTACAAAATCTCTAGAACAAGCAATTTCTAAAGCATTTAAAATAGCTACCGAAAAAAAGCATCAGTACGTAACTTTAGAGCATCTGCTTCTTGCGCTTACTGAAGAGTCAGATGCTTCAAATGTAATGAAAGCATGTAATGTAGATGTTGAACTTTTAAGTGAAAATCTTGAGTTTTATATTGATAATGAATTAGAAAATATTGTATCAACAGAAAAAAAGTCTGATCCGCAACCTACAGCAAGTTTTCAAAGAGTAATTCAGCGTTCAATTGTCCATGTTCAGTCATCAGGGAAAAATGAGGTAACAGGAGCAAATATTTTAGTTGCTCTTTTTGCAGAAAGAGAAAGTCATGCAACTTATTTTTTACAAGAGCAAGAGGTTACAAGATACGATGTAGTAAATTTTATATCGCACGGAATAACAAAAGTTGACAACTTTAGTTATACTTCATCATTTGATACAACAACAAAAATTAATCCAAAAACAAATAGCACAACATCCGCTCTAGAAGTTTATTGTGTAAATTTAAATAAAAAAGCTCAAGATCAAAAAATCGACCGTTTAATTGGAAGGACAGCTGAGTTAAATAGATTGTCTCAAATTTTATGCAGAAGAACAAAAAACAATCCCCTTTTAGTTGGAGAACCTGGCGTTGGTAAAACTGCCATAGTTGAAGGATTGGCTTTAAAAATATTTAATAATGAAATCCCTGAGGTTTTAAAGTCTAATACTATTTTCGCACTTGATATGGGGTCACTCATAGCAGGAACACGATATAGAGGAGATTTTGAGGAGCGTTTAAAACAAATCATAAGGGAAATTGAAAAAAATAAAAACTATATTTTATTTATTGATGAAATTCATACTTTAGTTGGAGCGGGATCTACCTCTGGAAGTTCTATGGATGCTTCCAACATGTTAAAGCCAGCTTTGCAGGCAGGCAATATTAGATGCATAGGATCTACCACATACTCTGAGTATAGGCAGTTTTTTGAAAAAGATAGAGCATTACAAAGAAGATTTCAAAAAATTGATGTCCCAGAACCAAATGCTGATGAGGCATATAAAATAATATTTGGTCTTAGAGAGAAATATGAAAAGTTTCATCACGTAAAGTTTACAGATGAAGCTCTTAAAACAGCTGTAGATTTATCAATTAAGTATATAGGAAATAAAAAACTTCCAGATAAATGCATTGATATTATTGATGAACTTGGTTCTTCGGAAACCTTAAAGCCTGAAAGTCAAAAAAAGAAAATTCTAGAATCTGAAGATGTGGAAAAAATTATATCTTTAATGACAAAGATACCTGAAAAAAACATATCACTAAATGATAGAATGTATCTAAAAGATTTAGATAAAAATCTTAAGAGAGTGATTTTTGGCCAAGATAATGCAATTGATAACCTTGTTGCTGCAATTAAGCTTTCTCGCTCAGGTCTAAGAGATGCAAACAGAACAATTGGAAATTTTATGTTCTCTGGACAAACAGGAGTTGGAAAAACTGAGCTTGCTAGACAGTTGTCTAAAATACTGGGAGTTGAGCTTTTACGTTTTGATATGTCAGAGTATATGGAAAGGCATTCTATATCAAAATTGATCGGAGCACCTCCAGGATATGTGGGATTTGATCAAGGCGGGCAATTATCTGAAAAAGTTGAAAAAAATCCTTATTCAGTATTGTTAATTGATGAAATAGAAAAAGCGCATCCAGATATTTACAATATTCTTCTTCAAATTATGGATTATGGAAAACTTACAGATCAAAATGGTAAAATTATAGATTTTAGAAATATTATTTTAATTATGACCACTAACGCTGGAGCAGTAGAGCTTCAGAAAAATCAAATAGGTTTTAATAAAATAACGGATAATAAAGATGGTGATTTAGAAATGATTAATAAAATTTTTTCACCAGAATTTAGAAATAGATTAGATGCAATAGTACAGTTTAATTCATTAAGCTTAGATAACGTAAAAAAAATAGTGCAGAAGAATGTATTTGAACTTGAAACACAACTAGGCGAGAGAGATGTGGTAATACACTTAACTGACGTTGCCATATCTGAAATAGTGAAATTAGGCTTTAATGAAAAAATGGGAGCAAGACCTCTTGCAAGAGTTATTGATGAAAAAATTAAAACACCTCTTGCTGATGAACTAATACATGGAAAATTAGTAAATGGTGGGCATGTTTTAGTTGATTTTAAAAATAACATATTTCACTTTGAGATTAATAAATTAGCTAAAATACAAAAAAAAAACTTAAAAACAGTTCAATAAATGTTTGGTTTATTTTCAAGCAGACAAAAAAAGATTGAACAAAAACTCTTCTCGTTAGCAAACGAGATAGCAGGTATTCAAAAAAATATTATTCTTTATCCAAAAGAGAATACGTATAAAGATTTACATATAGATAAAACCAAAGAATTAAACAATCTCTATAACGATTTAGAAAAAATTAAAAATAAGGATTATGTTAAAAATTTTATAGGGCAGCTCACAATAAAGTATAAGGCTTCGGAAAATGTCTTATCAAAAGAAGAGCAAAAACTGCTTGATAAGCTATTAATTGAGCACAAAGTTAAGGTAAAAATTAAAATTTAGTTTTTTAATTCAAAAATACTTTCTATTTCAACGCAAGCATTTAGCGGTAGCGAGTTACAGCCAATAGCAATTCTTGAATGCAATTTTTCAGAAAAAATTTTTGAAATTAAATCTGAAGCACCATTAATTACTTTTGCATGATCTTTAAATTCTGCTGAAGAATTTACATAACCTGATATTTTTATGCAGCTTTTAACTCTACTTAAGTCTCCATTACATGAGATTTTAAGCTGTCCCAGAGCATTTAGTGCAGCAATTTCTGATGCTTTTATTCCTTCTTCAATAGATAAATCTTTATCTATTTTACCATTAATTATTTTTCCATCAGAAAAAATAGGAAGTTGTCCTGAAATAAAAACAAGATTTCCATATTTACTATATGGAGCGTAGTTACCAACAGGTTTTGGAGGTGTTGGAATATTTATATTTAGTTTTTTTATCTTATCTTCTATTTCAGTCATTATCGTTCTTGGTTTTTTTTGTTCTTCTTAATTTTTTAATTCCTTTATCCTCTAAATATTTAATTCTATTTTCAATAAGAACTAAAGCCTCTTCAAGAGATAAATTTTCAGGATCTTTATCCTCAGGAACTGTTGCATTTATAGATTTATATTTAATGTAAGGACCGTATTGACCTTTCATGACTTTAATAGGTTTTTTATCTTCTGGATGATTACCTAAATTTTTAAGTTCATTAGAGGATCTTCTCCCTGGTTTTGCTTCAGCTATTAAAGTGATAGCCCTGTTAAGGCCTAAAGAAAATATATCCTCAGGATTTTCTAGTGAAGCAGATTTTGTATCACATTTGACATAAGGACCAAATCTTCCTACGTTTAAAGAAATATCTTTATTATTTTCTGGGTATTGTCCAATTACTTTAGGCAGAGAATATAAAAATTTTGCTTTATCTAAATCAATACTATCTAAAGCTATACCCTTTGGAATGGATACGTTTTTAGTTTCTTGTTCATTTTCTCCAATTTGTAAGTAAGGTCCAAATCTACCTCTTTTTAAGAATATTCTTTTATTGTCATCAGTATCTCCTATATATTTAGGCTCAAGTAAGTCCGACTGTTCTTTTGTCTTTGATTTTGAAAGCGGTCTTGTAAATTTGCATTCAGGGTAATTTGAACATCCTATAAATGCTCCAAACCTTCCATTTTTAAGACTAAGTTCACCATTAGAGCATAGAGTACATTTTTTCACTATTTTTCCATCTTCATCTTTTTCAAAGATAATTTCTCCAAGGCTTTCGTTAAGTAAATCAAGAACAGCTCTTGTTCTAAGATCTTTAACTTCATTTACTTTCTTAAAAAATTCATCCCAAAAATCTTTTAAAACTTTTAACCAATCAATTTTACCTGATGTGATTTCATCAAGGTTATCTTCTAGACCGGCTGTAAAATTATAATCTACATATTTATCAAATAGCTTTTCAAGAAATGCCGTTATTAATTTGCCCCTATCTGTTGGGTAAAATTTTTTGTTAGTGAGCTCCACGTAGTTTCTTGTTGAGAGTAAGGAAATAATTCCAGCATAAGTAGATGGTCTTCCAATTCCTAGTTCTTCTAATTTTTTTACAAGACTTGCTTCAGAATATCTTGGAGGAGGTTCGGTAAAATGTTGCGTATTTTTAACCTCAGAAATGATGAGTTTTTCACCTTTTACAACTTCTGGTAGAGCATTATTTTCCTCATCCTCTTCAGTTTTTTCGTTTTCTTCCTTTACTTCTTGATAAAGCTTTAAGAAACCATCAAAAGTTTGAATTGAGCCAGTAGTCTTAAAAGTAGTTTTTTTATCTTTGTTTTGTATAGTAATTGTACATCTTTCGTACTCTGCACTTTCCATTTGCGAAGCGAGTGTTCTATTCCAAATAAGTTCATATAATCTTAACTGATCTTTTTCTAAATTTTGAATTTTATCAGGTGCCCTAAATAAATCTGTGGGCCTTATAGCTTCATGAGCTTCTTGAGCGTTTTTAGCTTTTTTACCGGAGTAATTTCTAATTTCATTAGGCAAATACTTAGCTCCAAAGTTATCCTTAACGTAGTTTCTGCAATCATTTATTGCATCCATTGATATTTGCACTCCATCAGTTCGCATATATGTGATTAAACCAACAGACTCTCCTTGTATTTCAATGCCTTGATACAATCTTTGTGCAACTTGCATGGTTCTTGATGCGCTAAACCCTAATCTTTTGGATGCCTCTTGTTGAAGTGTAGATGTAGTAAAAGGCGGGTAGGGGTTTCTTCTGTAAGGTTTTTTTTCGATACTTTCAATTTCAAATAGCTCTTTTTTAATTTTTTCTAGAACATTGTTAATACTTAGCTGATCTTTAAATGAAAATTTTTCTATTTTCTTTCCCTCAAAAAAAAATAATTTTGATGGAAAAGTTTTTTTATTTTGATTTTCAAAGTTTAGATCTAAAGTCCAATATTCTTGTGGATTAAACAATTCAATTTCATATTCTCTTTGAACGATTAACCTAAGTGCAACCGATTGAACTCTACCAGCTGATTTTGATCCAGGTAATTTAGTCCAGAGTATAGGGGATATATTAAAACCAACTAAATAATCTAAAGCTCTTCGAGCCATGTAAGCATTTACAAGCTCTGGATTTATATCTCTTGGATTATTTATACCATTTTCTACTGCTTTCTTTGTTATTTCATTAAATACAACTCGTTCAAACTTTTTATCTTTAATCTTTTTATTTTCTTCTAATATAGTTTTTACATGCCATGCTATTGCTTCTCCCTCTCTATCTGGGTCTGTGGCTAATATAATTTTATCTGCATCCAAAGCATAATCAGATATTTCTTTTAAATTTTTTTTTGATCCAGGATCTATTTCCCAAATCATTTTAAAATTATCACTTGTATCAACAGAACCTTGTTTTGAAGGCAAATCTCTAACATGCCCAAAACTTGCCAATACCTTATAATTAGATCCTAAGTATTTATTAATTGTTTTCGCTTTAGCAGGGCTTTCAACTATTACAAGGTTCATGATTAGTCATGCAAGGTTTTTCAAAGATTAAAATGTTTGTCAAATTATAATATTATATTTTTAAATAAGTCCTTAAAAACTATGTTTAAATTTGTTTTTAATCTGTAAAATATTTTGTTGGTGGGTGTAAATTGAGATTGTTAAAAAAAATAAAATAAAGAAAAAAATATTTTTTTCAAAAAATAAAAATGATGTTAAGGTTAAAATCAAATAAGAAATTAAAGCAGAAACTGAAGAAATTTTAAATACTAAGTAAGTTAAAAGCCATACTAAGATAAATATAAATCCTAAATAATAATTTAAAGCTATTATTGTTCCAATAAATGTCGCCACACCTTTACCTCCTTTAAATTTAAGCCAAACTGGAAATATATGTGATAAAAAAACTATAATTGCAGAAAAATATATAAGCTCATTAAAATAAATATTAGTTAAATAAACTGCAAAATAACCTTTCATAATGTCAAAGAACAAAGTTAAAAATGAGAGAGTTTTTCCACCGGCTCTTAAAACATTTGTGGCTCCAATGTTTCCAGAGCCTATGTTTCTGACATCTTTTTTTTTAAAAAATTTAACAAGTATTAATCCAAAAGGAATTGAACCTAGTAAATAAGAGTAAGTTAAAACTATAAAAATATTCATTAAGAATTAAAGAGTAACACTCCATCAACAAAAGTCTTTTCTACTTTTCCCTGCATTCTTCTACCTTCTATAGCTGTATTTTTTGATTTAGATTTAATATTTTCTTTTTTTAAAACCCAGGGCTTTTCAATATCAAACACGGTTATATCTGCTGAACTTCCAACTGAAAGATGTCCGGCATCAATCTTTAAAATATTTGCAGGGTTTGATGTTAGTGCCTTAATTATTGTGTTAAGTTTTACTTTTTTATTATGATGGAGTTCTAGAGCAAGAGATAATAATGTTTCAACACCTGATGCTCCAGTAGTTGCTTGCTGAAAGGGTAGTCTTTTAGATTCTTCATCCTCTGGTTTGTGATCAGATACAATTACATCTATTATTTCATTGTTAACTGCTTCAATTAAAGAAAGTCTATCTTCTTCTTTTTTTAAAGGGGGAGATAATTTTAAAAATGTTCTAAAATCTCCAATATCATTTTCATTAAGAGAAAGATTATTAATTGAAACACCTGCCGTAAATTTTAGACCTTTCTTTTTATAATTTTCAATTACAGGAATACTAGCTTTTGATGACAAAGTAGAAATGTGATATCGGTTTTTATATTTTTCGAGCAAAGAAAGATCTCGCTCTATTATTATTTTTTCTGCGATATCTGGTATTCCTTTAAGTCCAAGTCTTGTTGAAACAATTCCCTCATTTACAGACCCATCGAGTGATAGTTCATTATCCTGCGTAAACTGAACAATTAAAGTATCTAAGCTTTTAGAATAATTAAATATTTTATCCATAACTCTATTGCTTTGGACACATTTTATTCCATCAGTAAAACCAACAGCCCCAACAATTTGTAAAAGACCAAATTCAGACATTTCTTTACCTTCCAGTCCTTTAGTGAGAGTAGCAAAAGGGTTGATTTTAATCGTAGACTTATCTTTTGCACGTCTTTTTACGAAATCTAGGATAGAGACATTATCTATAACTGGCGAGGTGTTAGGCATAGTTGCTACTGAAGTAACTCCACCAGATAACGCTGCTTCGCTTAAAGTTCTAAAGTTTTCTTTATATTCATAGCCAGGTTCTCCAACAAAAACCCTCAAATCAACTATTCCTGGTATTGAGATCTTATTTTTACAATCTATGACTTCTGTTTCTTTAGAAACACTATCCTTTGTAACTTTTTTTCCAATTGCTTTAATTTTTCCTTTTGAATCTATTAAAATTCCACCAACTTCATCAATGTTATTCTTAGGATCTATTATTCTAGAATTAACTAGACATTTCTCTTTCAT
This sequence comes from Candidatus Pelagibacterales bacterium, assembly GCA_016882225.1. Lineage (GTDB taxonomy): Bacteria > Pseudomonadota > Alphaproteobacteria > Pelagibacterales > Pelagibacteraceae > Fontibacterium > Fontibacterium africanum. The sequence goes on along the minus strand of VHCA01000009.1, from coordinate 9,810 downwards.
TTATTTTTATTTCCACAAATTATTTTTAAACATGCCATTCTTACCGCAACACCCATCTCAACCTGCTCTTTAATCACGCTTCTATTTATGTCATCTGCTAATGTAGTATCGATCTCAACTCCTCTATTCATAGGTCCTGGATGCATAATGATAGCTTTAGGATGAGCTTTAGTTATTTTTTTGTAATCTAGGCCAAAAAATTCATAATATTCTCTTGTTGAAGGAACGTATGATCCTTGCATTCTTTCTGTTTGAAGCCTTAACATCATTACTATGTCAGAGCCTTTAAGACCTTCAGACATATTGGTGAAAGATTTAACTCCAAGACTCTCAACATCTTTTGGCATTAGTGTAGCTGGAGCCACAACTCTAACTTCCGCACCCAGCATATTTAATAAGTAGATATTAGATCTTGCAACTCTTGAGTGCATAATGTCACCACATATGCAAACTTTTAATCCTTCTATTTTTCCTTTTTTTAATTTTATTGTTAAAGCATCTAAAAGCGCCTGAGTTGGATGTTCTCTCCAACCATCCCCAGCATTTATGACTGAACAATTTACTTTTTGAGATAAAAGATTAGCAGCTCCAGAATCTTGATGTCGTATAATTAAAACATCAGGATTCATTGCGTTAAGAGTCATTGCTGTATCAATTAAAGTTTCTCCTTTTTTCATTGAGGAGTTTGAAACATTCATGTTCATTACGTCCGCTCCCAATCTTTTTCCAGCAAGTTCAAAAGAGCTCAGTGTACGTGTTGAAGACTCAAAAAATAAATTTATTTGCGTTTTGCCATTAAGAAGATTTAGTTTTTTTTGTTCTTTTCTATTAAATTCTACAAAATTTTCTGCCTCAGTTAGTATGTAGTTAACTTCTGGAATTGAAAGAGATTGAATACCTAAAAGGTGTTTATGCTTGAATTTAACAGCTTCATTTTTGATAAGAGCCATTAAAGCCAGTTCTATACTTTGAACGAATTATGCTTGCAAGTTTATTTTGTTAGTTTTTATCTTTATTTTTTTGAAAAAAGTCTAAAAAACCCTGTAAAATATAGCTAGCTGCATTTTCATCAATTTTTTTTCTTTTTTTTGAATTAGAAATATTGAGCTCTGAAATACTCTTAAACACAGCTTCTGTAGATAAACGCTCATCCCAAAGTGTTATTGGAATATTAATTTCTTCTAAAACATTCAAACAAAAATTTTTCACTTTTTTGGCAGCTGGTCCTATGGACCCGTTCATATTAACTGGATTTCCAACAACAATCCCAGATACATTTTTTTCCTCAATTATTTTTTTTAAATTTAATGTTAAGTCTCTCATAGATGTGAAATTAATTGTTGATAGTGGGATAGCAAAATTTTTTTCGTCATTACATATAGAAATGCCTATATTTTTGGTACCAAAATCCAAACCAATTATTCTATTATTTTTTTTTATAAATTTAATGAATTCTAGATTTTCTAAAAGATTGTAAGTTGGCATTAAAGTGTTATTTTGAATCATTCATCTTTAATCTATGTCTATTAATAAAGAAACTGTTAAAAAAATATCTAAGTTAGCAAGAATTTCTGTGTCAGACCAACAAGCGTCCAAGCTTGAAAAAAATTTAAATTCTATACTTTCATTTGTTGAACAATTAAACGAATTAAACACCGAAAAAATAAACCCAATTTCAACTATATCAAACCAAAAATTAATTATGAGAGATGATGTAGTAAAAGTATCAAACCAAAAAGAAGATATTTTAAAAAATGCTCCAGAAAAAAATAGTAGTTATTACATTGTTCCTAAAGTAGTCGAGTAATGAATAATTTAAGTAATTTAACTTTAGTTGAAACTGTCGAGGGCATTAAAAGTAAAAAATTTTCTCCAAGCGAAGTTTTATCTAGTTATGAAGAAAGAATTAAGAGATCAAAAAAGCTTAATTGCTTTATAAGTGAAACATTAGACCAAGCAAAAAAAGAAATAAAAAAAATTAATATAGGTCAAAATAATTTAGCATTACTAGGCGCTCCTATAGCTGTTAAAGATCTTTTTTGTACTTCAAATGTGAAAACAACAGCATCAAGTAAAATATTAGAAAATTTTGTACCAACCTATGAGTCAACTGTTACACAAAAGTTATGGGATCAAGGTGCAATTTTAATAGGAAAATTAAATTGCGATGAGTTTGCAATGGGATCTTCTAATGAGACAAGTTATTTTGGAAATGTAATTAATCCTTACAAAGATGGAAAAGAAACTCTAGTACCAGGAGGATCATCTGGTGGATGTGCATCTGCTGTGTCAGCAAATTTGACAGTTGCAACCGTTGGAACTGATACTGGTGGCAGCATAAGACAACCTGCAGCTTTTACTGGCATCGTTGGTCTAAAGCCTACATACGGTAGATGTTCTAGATGGGGAATAGTTGCGTTTGCATCATCGTTAGATCAGGCAGGGCCAATGACAAAGGATATAAAAGATTCTGCTTTACTTTTAGAAGTGATCGCTGGATTTGACTCAAAAGATTCAACATCGATTAATACGAATTCATCTTTTTTTTTTAAAAATTTATCAAAACAAATTAAAGGCTTAAATGTAGGGATCCCTAAAGAATACCGAGTTGATAATATGCCAAAAGAAATTGATGACTTATGGTCTGAAGGTATTAAAATTTTAGAAAATTGTGGAGCAAAAATACATAGTATTTCATTGCCACATACGAAATATGCCTTACCTACTTATTACATAATAGCTCCAGCCGAAGCTTCCTCAAACTTAGCAAGATATGATGGTGTCAGATACGGCCATAGAGAATCTGGAAGAGACTTGATTGAGATGTATGAAAATACTAGATCTAGAGGTTTTGGAGATGAGGTTAAAAGACGTATTTTAATTGGTACGTATGTTTTATCATCTGGATATTACGATGCTTATTATCTTAAAGCTCAAAAAGTTAGAAATTTAATTAAAAAAGATTTTGATGACTCATTTAAGAAAGTAGATGTAATTTTAACACCTTCAACTCCATCAGCTGCTTTCAAATTTGGAGAAAAAAAAGACGATCCAATTTCAATGTATTTAAATGATATATTTACTGTAACAGCAAACTTAGCTGGTCTTCCAGCGTTGTCGTTGCCAATTAAACATAATAGCAAAAATTTACCTTTGTCCCTTCAGTTAATTGGCAGACCTTTTGACGAACAAACAATTTTAAATGTTGGTTATGCAATTGAACAGGAAGTAAAATTTAAAAGAAGTATTAGTGATTGGTGGATGTGATGAATAAAGATTTTAATTATTTTTTACAAGGTGAAAAAGAAAAATGGGAGGTTATCATAGGTCTTGAAGTACATGCCCAAATTTTGTCTAATGCAAAGCTTTTTTCATCGTCTTCTACTAAGTTTGGCGCAGAGCCAAACTGTCAAGTTAGCTTAATAGATGCTGCAATGCCTGGAATGCTTCCAGTAATTAATAAATTTTGTATTGAACAAGCAATTAAAACCGGCTTAGGTTTAAATGCAAAAATTAATTCTTTTTCAGTTTTTGACCGTAAAAATTATTTTTATGCAGACCTTCCGCAAGGATATCAAATATCCCAATACAAATTTCCAATAGTAGGAGAGGGTGAAGTTTTATTAGATATGTCATACGGAACTAAGAAAATTGGAATAGAAAGGCTTCATTTAGAACAGGATGCTGGAAAAAGTTTGCATGATCAAGATCCAACAAAAAGCTTTATTGATCTTAATAGATCCGGTGTAGCGTTAATGGAAATTGTAAGTAAACCGGATCTTAGATCACCGGAAGAGGTTGGAGAATATATAAAAAAAATTAGATCAATAATGAGGTATCTCGAAACCTGCGATGGAAATATGGAAGAAGGTTCCTTGAGGGCTGATGTTAATATTTCTGTTAGAAAAGTAGGTGATAAAAATTTTGGTACACGCTGCGAAATTAAAAATGTAAATTCAATTAAATTTATGCAGCAAGCAATAGAATTTGAAGCAAAAAGACAAATTGATCTCCTTGAACAAGGAAAATCAATTGATCAAGAGACAAGGTTATATGATACAAAAAAAAATGAAACACGTTCTATGAGATCCAAAGAGGATGCTCATGATTATAGATATTTTCCAGATCCAGATTTACTCCCATTAGAGCTAGAAAATAGTTTTATTCAAAAAATAAAAAATGAATTACCTGAACTTCCAGATCAAAAAAAGGATCGTTTTATTAATGAGTATAGGCTTTCAAATTATGAAGCAGCCGTACTAACAGCAGATAAAGAGACGGCTGACTTTTTTGAGAAAGTTGCAAAAAATTCAGATGTAAAGCTAGCAACCACTTGGATTATGGGAGATTTTTTTGCTTCACTTAATAAGCTTCAAAAATCAATCTCAAATTCACCTATTACAGTAGAAAATTTAGCTTCTTTATTAAATTTAATTAAGACAAATATAATTTCAGGAAGAATTGCAAAAGAAGTTTTTGAAATGATGCTTTTAGACAAAAGGGATCCTAAAATTATAGTTGAAGAAAAAGGTTTAATTCAGCAGACGGATGTTAAAGAAATTGAAAAAATCATTGATAAAGTGCTTATGGATAATCAAGACAAAGTAACTGAATATAAATCTGGTAAAGTTAAGTTATTCGGTTTTTTTGTTGGTAGTGTCATAAAAGAGTCAAAAGGGAAAGCAAACCCTGGAGTTGTTAATGATTTATTAAAGAAAAAATTATCTTAGTGTTTAAAACGTTAGATAATTTTAATGGACTAGAAGAATATTTATTTAAATTTGGCTTAAATGAACACGCAATTCAAAAGGAGATTAGAGAGTTTACTGATTTACAGTATTCATCAAGAGCCATAAATCAAATCAGCCCAGATCAAGCCTCGTTAATTCAATTCATTATAAAATTCTCAAATATACAAAACTGCTTGGAAATTGGGACATTTACTGGTTACAGTGCAATTACAATGGCTTTGGCCTTGCCTGAAAATGGATCTGTTACATCTATAGATAATGACAAAGATGTATTTGAAGTTGCAAAAAAATTTTGGAACAAAGTAAAACAAGGTCAAAAAATTGATTTTATTTTAAGCGACGGAAATGAAGCGCTTGATAATCTCATACATGAAAAGAGGAATTTTGAATTAATCTTTATTGATGCTGATAAACAAAATTATAAGAATTATTTTTTAAAATCTTTAGAGTTAATTGACAAGGATGGAATACTACTAATTGATAATACTTTATGGAAAGGAAAAGTTTTTGATTTTAAGTTTCAGGATGATCAAACAAAACATATTAGAGATTTTAATCAATTTGTTAAAAATTCTAAATTAGTAGAAAGTATGATATTGCCTGTGGCAGATGGAATGACTATTTGTCGAAAAATTTAATATGATAAATATTTCAAGCTTTTACAAATTTGTAGAAATTAAAGATTTATTAAATTTAAAATCTGATTTTAAAAAATTTTTAGAAAATTATAAAATTAAAGGTAATATTATACTATCGCTGGAAGGAATTAATGGAACAATATCAGGAGAAAAAAATAATTTAGATAGTTTTTTTTTATATAGTAAAAAAAAACTTAATATTAGCAAGTTTGATGTTATCAACGAATCTATTTCAAAAAGCTCACCATTTAAAAGATTGAAAATTAAACTTAAAAATGAAGTCGTTCCAATAAACGAACTTGTTGAAAAAGACTTTCTAAATAATAACAAGATTGAACCCAAGGACTGGAATAAATTTATTTTAGAGAAAGATGTTCAGTTAATTGACATAAGGAAAGATTTTGAAATTGAAATTGGAAGCTTTAAAAATTCTATAAATCCTAAAGTTAAAGATTTTAGAAAATTTCCAGAATATTTCAAAAAAATTAATAATAAAAAAACTAAAATAGCCATGTATTGTACAGGTGGAATTCGTTGTGAGAAAGTTTCGAGTTACCTAAAAAAAAGAGGTTTTGATAAAATCTATCAGCTTAAGGGAGGTATCTTAAATTATTTAAATAGCGTGGAGAAAAAAAATTCGCTTTGGCAAGGAGAATGTTTTGTTTTTGATGATCGAGTTACGGTAATGCACGGATCAAAAGTTGGTTCTTATATGATTTGTGGTGGATGCAGATCACCTATAAAAAAAAGTGAAGAACTTTCTATGTATTATGAAAAAGGCGTTACGTGTCCAAAATGTTTTAGTTCAAAATCTGAAGAACAAAAAAAAAAATTTAGAATGAGAGAAAAACAGAAAAATGTAAAAGAAATATTTGCTTCATCATGATTGAAAAAATTCCAAGTGTTAGTTTTATCACCAGACCTGAAAAAGATTTTGTAACGATAACTTCAGACCAGATATTTAAAGATAAGAAAATTATTCTATTTGCAGTACCAGGCGCGTTTACACCCACTTGTAATGATTATCATTTACCAGGTTATGAACTTGAATATGATGAGTTTAAAAATCTTGGAGTTAATGAAATTTACTGTTTGAGTGTAAATGATCCATTTGTTTTAAAAGCATGGTCAAAATCTTTAAACATTAAAAATATTAAAATGTTACCTGATAATAATATGAATTTTAGTAAGGCTGTTGATATGCTGACTGATCGATCAAAATCTGGAATGGGTACTAGATCAAAGAGATACTCTATGTTCGTTGATAATAAAAATATTATAAAGGTCTTTATCGATCAGGATGGTAAATTCGAAGTTAGTGATGCTAGAACAATGTTAAATTATTTAAGGTCGTTGTAACACGGTAATGCGAAAGGGTTTTATACCTGTAACAAAAACCAAAAATCCAGAACCAAAAAACAAAAACTCTATTAATTGGGTTATTTGGGCCGCATGGTCTGACAGAATTAGTTTTGAAGATATAAAAAAAACTACAGGAAAATCAGAATCGGAGGTAATTAAAATTATGCGAAATAACCTCAAAAAAAGTTCATTTTTACTGTGGCGTGAGAGAGTTTATAATCAAAGTTTAAAGCATAAAAAAAAATTTGAATTATCTAGAAAAGAATTAAAGAAGAAAAATTATTTAAGAGAGTATTACGAAACATAATTTAGTTGTTGAACTAATTATTCTCTAGTTTAGGAAGTCTCCAAATTAATGATTGATATTAAGAAAATTCGAAACATTGCAATTATTGCCCATGTAGATCATGGAAAGACAACTTTGTTAGATAAACTTCTTAAAGATTCCGGAACATTAAAAGCATCTGAACTTGTTCAAGAAAGAGTCATGGATTCAAATGAAATTGAAAAAGAAAGAGGTATTACCATACTTGCTAAAAATACATCTCTAAATTGGAAGGATTATCAAATTAATATTATTGACACTCCTGGACATGCTGATTTTGGTGGTGAGGTTGAAAGAGGTCTTTCTATGGTTGACTCTGTCTTGCTTCTTATTGATGCAGTAGATGGTCCTATGCCACAAACAAGATTTGTAACTTCTAAAGCTTTAAAACTAGGATTGAGACCTATTGTTGTGATAAACAAAGTTGATAGAGATGGTTCAAGGCCAGAATGGGCTTTGAACCAAACTTTTGATCTGTTTGATAAGCTTGGAGCAACAACAGAGCAATTAGATTTTCCCGTGTGTTATACCTCAGCGCTTCAAGGATGGGCCAATACAAAACCTGCAAAAGGGGAAAATAATATGAAAGTTTTATTTGATTCAATTGTTCAACATGTTCCTTATCCAAAAGTAATTCCTGAAGGTGCTTTTCAACTCCAAGTAAGTGCGCTGGATTACTCTAGCTATGTAGGAGTTATTGGTGTTGGAAGAGTTCAACGTGGAAAAATTAAAATAAATGATAACGTTATAGTTATAGACTCAAATAACAATACTAGATCTGCAAAAATTTTACAGATTTTGGGATTTTTAGGTCTTCAACGATTTGAAAAAAAAGAAGCTGTCGCTGGAGAAATAATAATGTTTTCTGGTGTAGATAACATTAAAATTTCTGACACATTATGTGCCCCAGATAAAATAGAGCCATTACCAAAACTTCTAGTTGATGAGCCAACTATTAGTATGACTTTTCAGGTAAATACATCACCTTTTGCAGGTAAAGATGGAAAATATGTAACATCTAGAAACCTAAAAGAACGTTTAGATAAAGAATTAATTCATAATGTTGCATTACGAGTAAATTCAACAGAAAGTCCAGACAAGTTTAGAGTATCAGGCAGAGGAGAGCTCCATCTTTCAATATTAATAGAAAATATGAGAAGAGAGGGTTTTGAACTTGCGATTTCACGACCCGAAGTAATTTTAAAAAAGATTAAAGGACAGGAATGTGAACCTTATGAGATCTTAACAGTTGATATTGAAGAACAGTATCAAGGAAAAATAATTGAAAAGCTTGGAGAGAGAAGAGGAGAATTAAAAAATATAATTTCTGACAACAGGGGAAGGATAAGATTAGATTATATTATACCAAGCAGAGGACTTATTGGTTTTAGATCAGATTTTTTATCTACAACTTCCGGAACTGGGCTGATTTATCATAGTTTTGATCACTATGGCCCAAAAATTAATCAATCCCTAGGAGAGAGAAAAAATGGTGTTTTGATTGCAAAAGAACAAGGAAAAGCTTTAAATTATGGAATTTTTCATCTTCAAGAAAGAGGGCGATTTTTTATAGCGCATAGCGATGAAATTTATGGAGGTCAAATAGTTGGAATACATACAAGATCTAATGATCTTGTTGTCAACCCAACAATTGGTAAAAAAGTTTCTAATGTTAGGTCCGTGCAAGCCGACGAAGCTCTTGTAATGGTTCCTCCAATAGATGTGACATTAGAATATGCTTTACAGTTTATAAATGACGATGAACTTGTTGAAGTTACTCCGCGATTTATAAGACTAAGAAAAAAATTTCTTTTAGAACATGAAAGAAAGAGAGCAGAAAAGCTAAGAGAAAAAGTCGATATATGATTCAAATTAATAAATATTCAGAACTAGGTTATGTTGATCATGGATGGTTAAAAGCAAGACATCATTTTAGTTTTGCATCTTATTACAACCCAAAAAGAATGGGTTTTGGAAATATCAGAGTTATAAATGATGATATTATCGATCCTAAAAGTGGATTTAATCCTCATTCACATTCAGACATGGAAATAATCACATTTGTTAGGGAAGGTGCCATAACACACAAGGATAATCAAAATAATGAAGGAAAAACATACGCTGGTGATATTCAAGTTATGAGTGCTGGTACCGGAATTACTCACTCTGAATACAATTTAGAAGCAATTAAAACAAATATTTATCAAATTTGGATTGTGCCAAATAAAAAATCTATAAAACCAAGATGGGAAGCAAAACCTTTTTCTAAAAATTATACTGATAATAAATTGGAAGTTTTAGTCTCAGGTTTTGGAGAAAATTATATAAAAAATACTATTGGAATTTATCAAGATGCTTTAATTTATGGAGGAAAAATAAAAAAAAATATCAATCTTGAGCATGAAAACAAATATCAAAGTTATATTTTGTGTTCTAAGGGGAAATTAAATATAGAAAATAAAATATTAGACAAAGGTGACAGCGCAGAGATAAGAAATATAAAGAAAATTAATATTAAAACTTTAGAAGACTCAGAAATTATAATTATAGATACAAAATAATTATTAAATTTTTAATAGAACAATACCTGAAACGATTGCAACAACTCCTAGCCACTTTAGAATACTACTAGGATCATTAAAAAATATTACACCAATTACAAAAGTACCTACCGCTCCAATACCTGTCCAAACAGCATAAGCTATTCCAATATGTATTTCTTTAAGCGAAACCC
>VHCA01000008.1 GCA_016882225.1 Candidatus Pelagibacterales bacterium | reverse complement strand
AAGTAGCAGTAATTTGTGGTGGAGATAAAATTGATGAAGCTAAAAACTCAGGTGCAGATAAATTTGGTTCTGATGATTTAATAAATGAAATTAATTCAGGAAAAATTAATTTTGATATATTAGTTTCCACACCTGACATGATGGGTAAAGTTGGAAAACTTGGAAAAATTTTAGGACCAAAAGGTTTAATGCCAAATCCTAAACTCGGAACAGTTTCAAAAGATATTAAACTAACAGTATCAGCTATTAAAAAAGGAAGAACAGAGATTAAATGTGATAAAGATGGAAATCTAGGACTATCAATTGGTAAAATAAAATTTGATGATAAAAAATTAGAGGAGAACTTTAACAGTGTTTATGAAGTCGTTTCAAAAGAAAAGCCATCTGGAATTAAAGGTCACTTCATAAGTTCAGTTTATCTTTCTACAACCATGGGCCCTTCAGTTAAATTAAAAATGGGTGCAGCAGTATGAACAGAGAACAAAAATCACAGTACGTAAATAATCTTAAAGATGTAATTTCAAATAATCCTGGAATACTAGTTTATCACTACGAAGGCATTACAGTTAAAGATTTAGAAAAATTAAGATCTAAAATGAGAGAGAGTGGTGGTTTTTTAAAAATTACAAAAAACAGAATAACTAAAATCGCGTTAAAAGGATCTAGAGCAGAAAAAATTGAAAAATTTTTTCAAGGTCCAACTGCTATAGCATGTTCCAAAGATCCAATTAGTTTAGCAAAAGCGTTGGTAGACTTTTCAAAGCTGAACCAAAAACTTAAAATTCTAGGTGGATTGATGGATGAGAAAATTTTAGAGCCAAATGATGTAATGCATATTGCAACACTTCCAACGTTATCCGAGGCCAGAGCTAAAATTGTAGGAATTTTAGCGACTCCAGCTCAAAAAATCGCAAGTATTTTACTTGCGCCAAGTCTAAAAATAGTTAATGTGCTTCACGCTAAAAATTTAAAAAAATAATCCATAGGAATTCTAAAAATGCCTGACTTAAATAAAATTGTTGAAGAATTATCAAAGCTAACCGTTGTTGAAGCTGCGGAACTGTCAAAAACTCTTGAAGAAAAATGGGGAGTTAAGGCAATGGCACCAGTTGCAGCAGCACCAGCTGCAGGCGCAGCAGGAGCAGCGGCAGAAGCAGCTGCAGACAAAACTGATTTCATAGTAAATCTTGTATCATCAGGTGATAACAAGATTGGTGTTATTAAAGAAGTTCGTGCGTTTACTGGTTTGGGTTTAAAAGAAGCCAAAGATTTGGTTGAAGGAGCTCCAAAGCAACTTAAAGCAGGCGTTAGCAAAAAAGATGCTGAGGAAGTTAAGAAAAAGCTCGAAGCAGTTGGTGCAAAAGTAGAACTTAAGTAAATTTTAAACTTTATTAATTCGGATAATTAATTTTGTCCGAAAGGTATTAATGCAATTATCTTTTACAGATAAAAAAAAAATTAGAAAAAGTTTTGGAAAATTAGAAAATATAGTATCGATACCTGATCTAATAGAAGTACAAGTTAACTCATATAGAAATTTTTTAGAAGGTACACTTGAAGATAAAAGTGACTCTGGAATAACGAGAGTTTTTAAGGACATTTTTCCAATTGAGGAATTTTCAGGTCTTGGAACAATAGAATATATTTCTTATAGATTTGAAAAACCCAAATATACAGTTGAAGAGTGTAAACAAAGAGGTCTCACTTATTCTGCATCTTTAAAGGCAACTCTTAGGCTAGTTGCTTATGATATCAATGAAGAAAAGCAAACGAAGCAAGTTTTGTCTGCCAAAGAACAAGAAGTTTACATGAGCGACATTCCTCTGATGACATCAAGAGGAACATTTGTTGTTAATGGAATAGAGAGAGTTTGCGTAAATCAAATGCACAGAAGTCCAGGTGTATTTTTTGATCATGATAAAGGTAAAACTCATGCTAGTGGAAAATTACTGTTTAGCTGTAGAGTAATTCCTTATAGAGGATCGTGGTTAGACTTTGAGTATGATGCGAAAGATATTTTAAATTTTAGAATTGATAGAAAAAAGAAACTTCCAGTTACAACTTTATTGATGGCCCTTGGAATTAACAGAGATGACATATTAAGTAAGTTTTATGAGAATATTAAGTATGACTTAACATCTGAAAATGATTGGAAAACAAAATTTGTTCCAGAAAACTTTAGAAACTTCAAACTAAGGTTTGATTTAATAAATGCAGATAATAGAAAAGTGGTTGCGAAAAAAGATAGCAAGATACTTTATCCTCAAGCTATCAAGTTTAAAAAAGATGGTTTGAATAATTATATTGTATCTACAGAGGAGCTTTTTGGTAAATATATTGCAAATGACATCATAAGTGAAAAAACTGGAGAAGTTTTTGCAGAATCTGGAGACGAAATTAATGAAGATTTAATTTTAAAACTAAAAGATTTAAAAATTAAGAGCATTTATTTACTAGATATTGATGGAATAAATAGAGGTCCTTTTCTTAGAAACACTCTCTCCGTTGATAAGAATTTAAACGAAGACGAGGCATGCATGGATATTTACAGAGTGTTAAGGCCAGGGGAGCCTCCCACACCACAGACTGCAAAAAATTTATTTGGTAATCTTTTTTTCGAAAGGACTAGATACGACTTATCTGAAACTGGAAGAGTTAAGATGAATTCTAGAATGAACTTAGACGCAGATCCTAAACTAACAGTTTTAAGAAAAGAGGACATACTTGCAATAGTTAAACAAATGTTAAATCTAAAAGATGGTAAAGGTGAAGTAGATGATATTGACCATTTGGGTAATAGAAGAATGAGATCAGTTGGTGAACTTGTTGAAAATCAGTTCAGAATTGGACTGATAAGAATGGATAGAGCTATAAAAGAAAAAATGGCATCATTAGAAATCGATAATGTGATGCCGCAAGATCTTATAAATTCAAAACCAATAGCTGCGTGCATGAAAGAATTTTTTGGTCTATCTCCACTTTCGCAATTCATGGATCAAACAAATCCACTTTCGGAAATAACTCACAAAAGAAGAGTATCATCACTTGGTCCTGGTGGTTTAAACAGAGAAAGAGCTGGCTTTGAGGTAAGAGATGTACATCCAACTCATTATGGAAGAATTTGTCCTGTCGAAACTCCTGAGGGACCAAATATTGGTTTAATTAATAGTCTTGCAACATATTCAAGAGTCAACAAGTATGGTTTTATTGAAAGTCCGTACAGAAAAGTTGTTAATGGAAAAGTAACAAAGGACATTCATTACTTGTCAGCAATGGATGAGGGGAAATATACTATTGCTCAAGCAAACTCTAAATTAAAAAAAGATAATACATTCGAAGACGATTTGGTTTCTTGCAGAAAAGATTTGGGATTTGAACTTTCAAAACCTGAAAACGTTGATTTTATGGACGTTTCGCCAAAACAGGTTGTTTCAGTTGCTGCAGCTTTAATACCTTTTTTAGAAAATGATGATGCGAATAGAGCATTAATGGGATCTAATATGATGCGGCAGGCTGTACCACTAATTAAGACAGAGTCACCACATGTAGGAACAGGCATAGAAAAAGAAGTAGCAATTGACTCAGGAGCAACAATTGTAGCGAGAAGAGATGGAGTAATTGATAGAATTGATGGTAAGAGAATTGTTGTAAGAGTTTCAGAAGAAAAAGATTTTACAAAATCTGCGGTAGATATTTACAATCTAAGTAAATTTAATCGATCAAATCAAAATACATGTATTAATCAAAGACCATTAGCAAAAGTTGGTGACAAAATTAAAAAAGGTGATGTTATTGCAGATGGTCCAGCAACACAATTTGGAGAACTAGCACTTGGAAAAAATGTGCTTGTCGCTTTCATGCCTTGGAGAGGTTATAATTTTGAAGACTCAATTCTTATATCTGAGAGATGTGTAACTGATGATGTATTTACCTCAATTCATATTGAAGAATACAGCGTTATGGCAAGAGATACCAAACTAGGACCTGAAGAAATAACAAGAGATATTCCTAATACAGCAGAAGAAAATTTAATTAATCTCGATGAGTCTGGAATAGTCTATGTAGGCGCAGAAGTAAAAGCTGGCGATATTTTAGTTGGTAAAGTTACACCTAAGGGAGACTCCCCAGTAAGTGCTGAAGAAAAACTTTTAAGGGCAATTTTTGGTGAAAAAGCTATAGATGTAAGAGATACTTCATTAAAAATGCCTTCAGGTACCCCGGGTGTTGTTATAGATGTTAAAATTTTAAATAGACACGGTATCGAAAAAGATGAGAGAGCATTGTCAATTGAAAGATCCGAAATTGAAGCAGTGCAAAACGATCGAAGTGCTGAAGAGGAAATCCTAGAGTCAAATATTAAAGATCGAATAATTAATATTTTAAGCGGATCTAAGATTAAAGAAACATATAAATCCTTACAACCTGGAACTTCTTTAGATCGTTTAAATCTTACATCCTTTACTGCAAATGAGCTCCTAAAGCTAAAAGTAGAAAATGATAAAACTTTATCCGATTTAGTTAAAATAAAAGAACAGTTTGCAAAAGCTAGAAGCGACATACAAACTAGGTTTGAAGATCAAGTTAATAAAATTCAAGAAGGTGATGAATTATTACCTGGCGTTATGAAGATGGTTAAAGTTTTGGTTGCCTCAAAAAGAAAATTGCAGGCTGGTGACAAGATGGCAGGAAGACATGGCAACAAAGGTGTTATTAGCAGGATAGTTCCAGCAGAAGATATGCCTTATATGGAAGATGGAAGACAAGTTGACATTGTTTTAAATCCATTAGGCGTTCCAAGTCGTATGAACGTTGGTCAAATTTTAGAAACTCATCTTGGATGGGCGTGCTCAGAGATGGGTTTAAAAATTAAAAAATTATTAGAAGATATTCAGAAAAAACAGTCCAAATTGGATGATTTGAAGAATTATGTTTCTAAAGTTTATCAAGGTGATGTCAGTTCAGAAATAGAAAAGCTTTCAAAAGAAGAATTTTTAGAACTTTCAAACAATTTATCTGAAGGAGTTCCTATGGCAACTCCAGTATTTGATGGTGCGAGTGTAAAAGATGTTACTAATATTTTAAAATTTAGCGGACTTCCAGAAAGTGGACAGACAACGCTTTATGACGGAAGAACTGGCGAAAAATTCGATAGACCTGTAACGGTTGGAATTATTTATATGCTTAAATTAGCCCACATGGTCGATGACAAGATTCATGCTAGATCAACAGGACCATACAGCTTAGTTACCCAGCAGCCACTTGGAGGAAAGGCACAATTTGGCGGTCAAAGAGTTGGAGAGATGGAAGTTTGGGCACTTGAAGCATATGGTGCAGCTTACACATTACAAGAAATTTTAACGATTAAATCTGACGATGTTGCAGGTAGAACAAAAGTTTATGAAACCATTGTAAAAGGAGATGATGATTTTGAATCTGGTATTCCAGAGTCATTTAATGTTTTAGTAAAAGAAATAAGATCTTTAGGTCTAAACATCGAATTAACAAGTTAATATGAGTAGAGAGCTTACAAATTTATTTAAAAAAAATATTAATAAAGATAATTTTAATAATATTAAAATTTCTCTTGCAAGTCCTGATAAAATTAAATCTTGGTCATTTGGAGAAATTAAAAAACCTGAAACTATTAATTACAGAACTTTTAAACCTGAAAAAGATGGATTATTTTGTTCAAGAATATTTGGTCCCGTAAAGGATTACGAGTGTTTATGCGGTAAATATAAGAGAATGAAGTTTAGAGGAATTATTTGTGAAAAGTGCGGAGTAGAAGTAACAAAAGCAAATGTCCGAAGAGAAAGAATGGGACATATCGAGCTTGCAACTCCAGTTTCACATATTTGGTTTTTAAAGTCACTTCCAAGCAGAATTGCATTAGCAATGGATATGAAACTCAAAGATTTAGAAAAAGTTTTATATTTTGAAAATTTTATAGTTATTGAACCAGGCCTTACAGAGTTTAAAAAAAATCAATTACTAACTGAAGAAGATCTTATAAAGGCTCAAGAAAAATATGGTGAAGATCAATTTACAGCAGGAATAGGTGCAGAAGCCATAAGAGATGTTTTATCAAGCATTAATCTTGAAGAGGATAGAAACAAATTAAGAGAAATTCTTAAGACCACAACATCTAAAGTAGCCGAAGAAAAAACAATAAAAAGACTTAAGTTAATTGAAAATTTTATTCATTCTGGAAATAAACCTGAGTGGATGATTTTAACAGTAGTGCCAGTTATTCCACCAGAGTTAAGACCTCTAGTTCCGCTTGATGGAGGAAGATTTGCGACCTCAGATTTAAATGATCTTTATAGAAGAGTTATTAATCGAAATAACAGGTTAAAAAGATTAATGGAGTTAAGAGCTCCAGATATAATAGTAAGAAATGAAAAACGTATGCTTCAAGAAGCTGTTGATGCGTTATTTGATAACGGTAGAAGAGGAAGAGTTATCACCGGAACGGGAAAAAGACCCCTTAAATCTTTGGCTGATATGCTTAAAGGTAAACAAGGAAGATTTAGACAGAACCTTCTCGGTAAACGTGTTGATTATTCCGGAAGGTCAGTAATAGTTGCCGGACCTGAATTAAAGTTACATCAGTGTGGTCTTCCAAAAAAAATGGCATTAGAATTATTTAAACCATTTATTTATGCAAAATTAGATAAACTCGGACTTGCAACAACTATTAAACAAGCAAAAAAAATAGTTGAAAAAGAAAGATCTGAGGTCTGGGATATATTAGAAGAAGTGGTTAGAGAACATCCGGTTCTATTAAATAGAGCTCCAACTTTACACCGTCTTGGAATTCAAGCTTTCGAACCAATTTTGATTGAAGGAAAAGCAATTTTATTACACCCGCTTGTCTGTGCCGCTTTCAATGCTGATTTTGATGGCGACCAGATGGCTGTTCATGTTCCACTTAGTCTAGAGGCTCAACTTGAGGCAAGAGTATTAATGATGTCTACAAATAATATTCTTAGCCCATCAAATGGAAAACCAATTATTGTTCCATCGCAAGATATGGTTCTTGGTTTATATTATTTGTCACAATTTTTTGGTGCAGTTGATGAGAAATCTTCAGGTTATTTTGCCGATATAGATGAAATTAAACAAGGTTTAGAAAGTAAAATAATTAATATTCATTCAAAAATTGCATCCAGATTTGAAACTGTAGACGAAAAAGGAAATAAAAATTTTAAAAGTTATCAAAGTAGTGTTGGAAGATTTTTATTAGCTAACATTTTACCTAAACATCATAAAATTACTTTTGATCTAGTAAACAAACTTTTAACCAAAAAACAAATTTCAGAATTAATCGATGTTATATTTAGGTATTGTGGTCAAAAAGAAACTGTAATTTTCTGTGACAAACTTATGTCTTTAGGTTTTGAAAATGCTTTCAAGGCAGGAATTTCTTTTGGTAAAGATGATTTAGTAATACCAGAGACAAAAGATCAAATAGTATCAGATACAAAAAAAATGGTTGAAGAGTATGAAAACCAGTATTCTGAGGGTCTTATAACGAAAGGAGAGAAATATAATAAAGTTGTTGATCAATGGGCTAAGTGTACCGATCGAATTGCAGGTGAAATGATGAAAATTATTTCAACTCCTAAAACAGATAAAGATGGGTCTATTAAGACCAACTCAATTTTCATGATGGCTGACTCTGGTGCCAGAGGTTCTGCAGCTCAAATGAAACAATTAGCAGGCATGAGAGGTTTGATGGCCAAACCATCAGGTGAAATTATTGAAACACCAATTATCTCAAACTTTAAGGAAGGATTAACTGTTCTCGAATATTTTACATCAACGCATGGTGCAAGAAAAGGACTTGCAGATACTGCATTAAAAACTGCTAATTCAGGATATTTAACTAGAAGATTATGTGACGTCGCTCAGGACGTTATTGTTAAAACAAAATTTTGCGGAACCAAGAAATACATTAATATTCATGAGATTATTGAGGGAGGAAATATCATAGTAAGTTTAACAGAAAGAGCACTTGGAAGGGTTGCTGCAAAAGATGTTAAAGCTCCGAATACAGGTGATGTAATCGTTAAAGCTAAACAGTTAATTGAAGAAAAAGAATGTGAGTTAATGGATTCTGCGGGAGTAAAATCTATTGATGTTTATTCACCAATCACTTGCGAGGCTAAAGATGGAATTTGTGTTACTTGCTATGGAAGAGACCTTGCCCGAGGAAGATTGGTATCAATAGGTGAATGTGTTGGCATGATAGCAGCTCAATCTATTGGTGAGCCTGGTACTCAGCTTACCATGAGAACTTTTCACGTTGGAGGTACTGCACAAATTAAACAAGACTCCTCAATTATATCTCCGTCAGATGGAGTTTTAAAAATATCTAACAAAAATTTAATTCAAGATTCTAGCAAACAGCTAATTGTTATGGGACGAAATACAGAAATTACAATCGAAAAAAACGGAGCAAATGTTGCAATCTACAAAATTCCTTATGGAGCAAAATTATTTGCTAAGCATGATCAAGAAATTAAAAAAAATCAAAAACTTTGTGAGTGGGACCCTTATACTTTACCTGTAATTGCGGAAACAGAGGGTATTGCAAATTTTGTTGATCTAATTGAAGGTGCTTCAATTACAGATATAGTTGACGAGGCCACTGGAATATCCACTAAAGTAGTTTTAGACTGGAGGTCTCAATCTAAAAATATCGATTTAAAACCGAGAATTACACTTAGAGATGGTAAAGGTAAGGTTGTAAAAAAAGCTGACGATAATGAGGCAAGATACTATCTTGTTCCAGAGACTATTCTTTCAGTCGAGGATGGTGACAAAATTAGTGCAGGAGATGTACTCGCAAGACTACCTAAAGCAACTTCAAAGACAAAAGATATAACTGGAGGTCTTCCAAGGGTCGCAGAATTATTTGAAGCAAGAAAGCCCAAAGATGGAGCAATAATTGCTGAAAATGATGGGAAAATAGAATTTGGAAAAGAAGTTAGAGGAAAATTAAAGATATCTATCAAATCTAAAAATGGTGAAGAGTCATCTTATTTAATTCCAAAAGGAAAGCAGGTTAATTTTAATCCAGGCGAAGAAATTAAAAAAGGTGAATACTTACTTGATGGTAGCCCAGCACCACATGACATTCTTAGAATTCTTGGCGTTGAGGCGCTTGCTAATTATTTCATCGATGAAGTACAAGAGGTATACAGATTACAAGGGGTTATAATTAACGATAAGCATATAGAAGTCATTGTTAGGCAAATGCTTAAAAAAGTTGAAATTAAATCCTCTGGTGACACCCCATTTTTAGCAGGCGAAATTGTAGAAAAAATGGATGCCGAAGATCTTAACAGCAAACTTAAGAGTGAAGGAAAAAAACAAGCTCAACTTGAACCAGTTTTATTGGGTATTACAAAAGCATCTATTCAAACCAAGTCATTTATTTCAGCCGCATCATTTCAAGAAACAACAAGAGTGTTAACAGAGTCAGCTATTAGAGGAAAAATTGATACACTCCATGGTCTTAAAGAAAATGTAATTGTTGGAAGATTAATTCCAGCAGGAACAGGTCATAGCACCTTTAAGTATTCAAAAGTTGCCCAAGAAAGAGATTTAGAACTTCAAAACACTAAGCTTAAGGAAATTGAAAAGGCTGAAGCACCAGCAAAATAGTCCTTATTTTTCAAAGAGAATTTCTATTTAATTTTAGTTTGTAAATTTGACCTTTACAGCTTTTTAAGTATTATGCGCCAACTTTTAAGGTAGCAAGTAAGATTTTTGATGTCTTAAACAACTACCGAACTAAGGCCTCCTTATTTCTTCCCTAAAAGTAATAAATTTTATGCCAACAATAAATCAACTCGTAAGACGAGGAAGAGAAAAACCAAAAGTTAGGAACAAAGTTCCTGCACTAGAGTCATGCCCTCAGAAAAGAGGTGTTTGCACACGAGTTTATACTACCACACCAAAAAAACCAAACTCGGCACTTCGAAAAGTTGCAAGAGTTAGACTTTCAAACGGATTTGAAGTTACAAGCTATATTCCTGGTGAAGGTCATAATTTACAAGAACACTCTGTTGTTCTTATAAGAGGAGGAAGAGTAAAAGATTTACCAGGTGTTAGATATCATACTGTGAGAGGTGTTTTAGATACTCAAGGGGTAACTAAAATGAAACAACAACGGTCTAAGTACGGAGCTAAAAAACCAAAATAAAATATGTCTCGCAGAAGAAAACAAACAAAAAGGGATGTAACACCAGACCCAGTTTACAAGTCTAAAGTTATAACAAAATTTATGAATTCTTTAATGTACGAAGGGAAAAAAACTGTTGCAGAAAAAATTCTTTATAAAACTCTCGATATATTAAAAGTAAAAACAAAAGATGATCCAATAAAAATTTTTAATGATGCAATAAAAAATGTTAAGCCAAACCTTGAAGTAAAATCTAGAAGAGTTGGAGGAGCAACTTACCAGGTTCCGGTTGATGTAAAAGCTGATCGAGCACAAGCTTTATCTATACGTTGGATTATTGATGCTGCAAGAAAAAGAACTGACAAAAGTATGCACGATAAGCTTGTAAAAGAATTAATGGACGCCGCATCTAATAAAGGTTCAGCAATTAAAAAAAGAGAGGATACACATAAAATGGCAGAGTCTAACAAAGCTTTTGCTCATTTCAGATGGTAATTGTATGAACGATAAATATCCAATTGAAAAATATCGAAATATAGGAATCGCAGCTCACATTGATGCTGGAAAGACGACTACAACAGAGCGAATTTTATATTATACAGGTAAAGCTCATAAAATTGGAGAGGTTCATGATGGTGCTGCTACGATGGACTGGATGGAGCAAGAACAAGAAAGAGGAATTACAATTACCTCAGCCGCAACTACCTGCTTTTGGAAAGATCATAGAATAAATATTATAGACACTCCAGGACATGTAGATTTTACTATTGAAGTTGAGCGGTCTTTGAAAGTGTTAGATGGCGCAGTTGCTGTATTTGATGGAGTTGCAGGAGTTGAGCCTCAATCAGAAACTGTTTGGCGTCAAGCTGACAAATATAAAGTTCCAAGAGTTTGCTTTGTAAATAAATTAGACAGGACTGGAGCAAACTTTTTCATGTGCGTGGATATGATTAAAGAAAGATTAGGTGCAGATCCAGTTGTTATGCAATTACCAATTGGTATTGAAAATACATTTAAAGGCGTTGTTGATTTGGTCAAAATGAAAGGGGTAATTTGGCAAGACGAGTCACTTGGAGCGAAATTTGATTATGTAGAAATTCCTCAAGATCTTAAGCAACAGGCCGATAAATATAGAAAAGAATTAGTAGAAAAAGTTGTTGAGCAGGATGAAAAGATCATGGAAAATTATCTCAACGGTAAAGATCCTAGCGAAGATGAACTGAAGAAGTGCATAAGAAAAGGAACGATTAATTTTTCTTTTGTGCCTGTCATTTGTGGTGCGGCTTTTAAAAATAAGGGGGTACAACTTATTCTAGATGCTGTTGTTGATTTTTTACCAAGCCCAAGAGATGTTGGTCAAATTGAAGGAAATAAACCGGGGAGTGAAGAAAAAGCAGTTAGAAAATGTGATGATAAAGAACCATTTTCATCTTTAGCATTTAAAATAGCAAACGATCCTTTTGTAGGCTCAATTACATTTATCAGAATTTATTCAGGTACATTAAATTCAGGTATAGGAGTTTTAAATTCTACAACAGGTCGAGAAGAGAGAATTGGAAGAATGCTTTTAATGCATGCAAATAACCGAGAAGATATTAAAAATGCATCTGCAGGTGATATCGTTGCACTTGCGGGTCTAAAAAATACAATTACCGGCCATACTTTGTGTGACAAAAATAATCCTATAGTTCTTGAACCAATGGATTTTCCAGATCCAGTAATAGAAATTGCAGTTGAACCAAAAACTAAAAATGACCAAGAAAAAATGGGAGAGGCACTCAATAGATTAGCAAAAGAAGATCCTTCTTTTAGAGTTTCTACCGATAATGAGTCAGGCCAAACTATTATTAAAGGAATGGGGGAATTACATCTTGAGATAATAGTAGATAGAATGAAAAGAGAATTTAAAGTTGAGGCTAATATTGGAGCTCCTCAAGTCGCATATAGAGAAACAATTATTGGATCTGCAACATTAGAATATACGCATAAAAAACAAAGTGGAGGCGCTGGTCAGTTTGCTAAAGTAAAGCTTGCAGTCGAACCTCTTACCCAAGGTCAAGGCAGGGTTGTAGAAAATTTAATTAAAGGTGGAGCAATTCCTCGAGAGTTTATTCCTGGAGTTGAAAAAGGTATTTTAAGCGTAGCCGACTCTGGAGTTTTAGCTGGTTTCCCGCTTTTAGATTATAAAGTACAGATTTTAGATGGATTACATCATGAAGTTGACTCTAGTCCTTTAGCTTTTGAACTAGCAGCTAGATATTGCTTTAGAGAATTATGTCTTAAAGCAAATCCAAAATTATTAGAACCGATAATGAAAGTAGAAGTAGTAACTCCTGAAGATTATATGGGGGATGTTATAGGTGACTTAAACTCAAGACGTGGCCAAGTTGGCTCAACAGACAAAAGAGGAAATGCAACAGTTATTAACGCAATGGTTCCACTTGCCAATATGTTTGGTTATGTCAATTCACTTCGATCAATGTCCCAAGGAAGAGCACAATATACAATGCAGTTTGATCATTACGAACGCGTTCCTCAAAATGTTCAAGATGAAGTAACAAAGAAAATGGCTTGATATGGAAAAGCAAAATATAAGAATTAAACTTAGAGCATATGATCATAAAGTTCTAGATCAGTCGACAATCGAAATTGTAAATACTGCTAAAAGAACAGGAGCTCAAGTTAAAGGTCCTATACCTCTGCCAACCAAAAAAGAAATTTTTACAGTTTTGCGTTCGCCGCATATCGATAAAAAAAGTAGAGAACAATTTGAAACAAGAACACATAAAAGGCTAATCGATATCTTAGATCCAACCCCTCAGACTGTTGAGGCGTTAATGAAATTAGATTTGGCTTCTGGTGTAGATGTGGAGATTAAAATTTAAATATGACTTTAGGATTAATAGGAAAAAAATTAGGCATGACCAGAAGATTTTTTGAAAATGGACAATCGGTGCCCGTTACCGTCCTTCATGTAGAGCCTGGCAAAGTAATTGATATTATCAAAAAAGATCAAAGAGGTTACAGCGCAATACTTGTTGGTTTTGGAAATATTAAAAATTCAAAATTAACAAATTCAATGAAAGGCTTTTTTGTAAAAAGATCTTTAGAACCAAAAAAAATATTAAAAGAATTTAGGCTTCCAACGGATAGTGAATTGAAGCCTGGAACTGATGTAAACCTTGGAATTTTAAAAGATGTAAATTTTGTGGATATTCGGTCTAAGACCATTGGTCGAGGTTTTGCAGGAGTCATGAAAAGACATAATTTTGCAGGTATGAGGGCTACAAGAGGTGTATCAATTTCCCATAGATCGCATGGTTCAACTGGACAGAGACAAGATCCTGGAAGAGTTTTTAAAGGAAAAAAAATGGCTGGTCATATGGGTGATAAATACAGGTCTATTGCAAGATTAGAGGTTGTTGAAACTGATTTAGAAAAAAATTTACTTTACGTAAAAGGTTCAGTTCCTGGATCAAAAAACCAGATAGTAGAAATTAATAAATCTGTAAAAGAAAGAACAAAAAGAACAATGAAAGATAAAATACAACTGTTCAAAGATGAATTGGCGGAAGGATTAAAAGAAAAAACTACAAAAAAAGAAAAAAGTTCTGAAGTAAAAAAAGATACAAAACAAGCTCAGGTGGCAGAAAAAAAGAAATAATTTTATGAAGATAAATGAAATAGGAATTGATGGAAAAAGGATATCAGAAATAAGTGTTTCAGATAAAGTTTTTTCTCTAAAACCAAGAAAAGATATTATTAAGACTGTAGTAGATTGGCAAATTAGCAGATTTACTAAAAAAACTGGACATACACTAACACGAAGATTTGTTTCAGGATCTGGAAAAAAATTAGGACCACAAAAAGGATCGGGAAATGCAAGACACGGAAGCGTTACAGCACCAATATTTGTAGGCGGTGGTATAGCACACGGACCTAAAGCAAGAGGTAATAATAGAGTTAGAAAATTGAATAAAAAAGTTAGAAAACTTGGTTTGATGCATGCATTGTCATCAAAAGTTCAAACTAAACAAATAAATATATTATCAGATAAAGATTTTAAAAATTTTAAGTCTAAAGATTTTAGTTCTTTTCTAAAGAAGATTGAAAGCAAAAGTACTTTGGTTATATATGATAAAGAAAAATCTGATGAGATTTCTCTTAAGAATTTAAAAAATATTAAAAATTTAAAAAATATTCCCGTGATTGGTGCAAATGTTTTTGATATTTTAAAATATCAAAATATTCTTTTTACGAATTCCTCAATAAAAAAACTTGAAGAAAGACTGTCAAAATGAAAGCAGATAATTTTATGTATGATATTATTATTGAGCCTGTAATTACTGAAAAATCGACGAATATTAGCGCTCAGAATAAAGTAGTTTTTAAAGTTGCTCCGTTTGCAACTAAAAGCAATATTAAAAAAAGTGTGGAAAAATTATTTAAAGTAAATGTTACTAAAATTAATACAATTAATCTTAAGGGAAAAACAAAGTTTGTTAGAGGTAAAAAAACTATTACTTCTGGTTATAAAAAAGCAATTATCACTTTAAAAAAAGGTCAGTCTATTGATCTAACAACAGGAATATAATATGGCATTAAAATCCTATAAACCTTATACAAAATCATCTAGAGGAACAATCATTTTAGAAAGAGCAAGTCTTTGGAAAGGTAAACCAATAAAAAAACTTACATCGGGATTAAGAGGGTCAGTTGGTAGAAATAATAATGGCCACATAACTTCAAGACATAGATCCATGGGTCATAAAAAGAAGTATAGATTTATAGATTTTAAAAGAGACAAATTTGACATGGCAGCAACAATTAAAAGGTTCGAGTATGATCCATACAGAACTTCAAACATCATGTTAGTTGAATATGAGGATAAATCTTTAAGTTATATGATTGCGCCTGAAGATATTAAAATTGGATCTAAGATTTATTCTGGCCGAAAGAAAGATATAGAAGTTGGAAATTGTATGCCTTTGATTGACATTCCTCCTGCAACTTTAGTGCATAACGTTGAAATGACCCCTGGAAAAGGTGGTCAGATTGCAAGGTCCGCTGGGTCTTCAGTTCAAATTATGAGTCACGATCAAGGTTATACAATTTTAAGACTAGCATCAGGTGAAGTTAGAAAAGTTCAAAGTTTATGCAAAGCTACCATTGGTACAGTTTCTAATTTAGATCAAAAAAATATAAAAATAGGAAAAGCCGGAAGAAGCAGATGGTTAGGTGTTCGACCATCGGTTCGAGGTATTGCAATGAACCCTGTAGACCATCCTCATGGTGGCAGAACTAACGGTGGAAGACATCCTGTAACGCCTTGGGGTTTAAAAACTAAAGGTAAAAAAACAAGAAAAAATAAGAGAACAAATAAATTTATCTTATCAAGAAAGAAAAAAAGGACAGTTAATTAAAATTTATGACTAGATCTATTTGGAAAGGACCTTTTGTTGAGCTTAGTTTATTAAAAAAAGTCCAAAAGCACAAAGACCAAAATATTAAAAAACCAATAAGAACTTGGTCAAGAAAATCTACAATTATACCTGAGTTTGTTGGTCATACATTTGAAATACATAATGGTAAAAAATTTTTTCCAATCCTTATTTCTGAAGAAATGGTTGGGCATAAGTTAGGAGAATTTTCACCAACAAGACAATTTTTTGGGCATACTCCGGCTGACAAGAAAGCTGCAGCAGAAACATCAGCTCCAAAGAAAGAAGAGAAAAAATAATTTATGACTTTAGTTAAAGCTATATATAAAAATTTACGATCAAGTCCTAGAAAAGTTAACAATATTTTAAAAAGCATAAGAGGAAAAAAAGCTAGTCTTGCAATGCGAGATTTAGAATTTTTAAATAAACGAGTTTCAAATGAAATTAAAAAAACTTTAAAGTCAGCAATTTCTAATGCTGAAAACAATAATCAATTAGATATTGATAATTTAATCGTTAAAGAAGCATACGTTGGAAAAGGAATAACTCTAAAAAGATTCATGGCCAGAGCAAGAGGTAGAGCTAGCGGAATTAAAAAACACTACAGCAATCTTACAATAGTAGTTTCAGAAAAGGCAAACAAAAATATTGAAGCAGAGGTTAAAAAATAATGGGCCAAAAAGTAAATCCGATTGGACTTAGATTAAATATTAATAAAAACTGGAATTCCTTGTGGTTTGCAAAGAAGAAAGAATATGGACAATATTTAATTGAAGATTTTAAAATAAGAAAATATATAAAAAATAATCTAAAAAATTCCGGTATCTCCAAAATTTTTATAGAGCGACCAACAAAAAAATGTATTGTAACAATTTTTACTTCAAGACCAGGCTTTGTTATTGGTAAAAAAGGATCAGATATCGACAAAATTAAAACTAATCTTTCAAAAATCTCAACTTCAGAAATATCTGTAAATATTAAGGAAATTAGAAAACCTGAATTAGATGCGTATCTAGTTGCAGAAAATATTGCTCAGCAGCTTGAAAAAAGAATTGCTTATAGAAAAGCCATGAAAAGGGCTATGCAGTCAACGCTTAGGCTTGGCGCAAAAGGTATAAAAGTTACTGTTGCTGGACGACTAGCTGGAGCTGAAATCGCTAGAACAGAATGGTTAAGAGAAGGTAGTATTCCCTTACATACTTTAAGAGCAGAAGTTGACTATGGTGAAGCAGAAGCTGAAACTACATATGGAATTATTGGTGTTAAAGTTTGGATTTATAAAGGAATGATTTTTGAAAAAGATAAAAAAAAAATTGATGATCAAGAAGTAACAACAAACAAGGAATTAAATAATGCTACAGCCAGCAAGAACTAAGTTTAGAAAGGCCTTTAAAGGAAAAATACATGGAATTTCCCATAGAGGGAGTACTTTAAATTTTGGAACTTTTGGATTAAAGGCAATAGAGCCTAATCGTTTAACTGCAAAAGAAATTGAAGCAGCAAGAGTGGCATTAACTCGTCATATGAAAAGAGCTGGTAGAGTGTGGATGAGGATATTTCCAAATATACCTGTTACTAAAAAACCAATTGAAGTTAGAATGGGAAAAGGAAAAGGTGGTCTTGAGTATTATGTATTTAGAGTAAAGCCAGGAAGAATATTGTTTGAAGTAGATGGAGTAGATGAAGCTACAGCGCGTGAAGCTTTTAGTAGAGCACAATCAAAGCTATCTGTAAAAACTACATTTGTTAAACGTTTAGGTATTCAATAATGAAAGTAAACGAAATAAAAAAATTAAGTAAAGAACAGTTATTTTCTGAGCTAGATAAATTAAAGAAAGAACAATTTAACATTCGATTTAAAAAAAAAAGCGGACAAATTTCTAATACTGCAAGCATTAAAAATGTAAGGAGAACTATAGCAAGAGTTAAAACTTTTATAAATTTAGGAAGTAAAAAAAATGGTTAAAAAAGTATTAAAAGGCAAAGTCGTAAGCGATAAAAGCAACAAAACAATTGTTGTTGAAGTAAGCAGACGTTTTGTTCATCCAAAATTTAAAAAAGTGATTACAACTTTTAAAAAATATCATGCTCATGATGAAAATAATAAATTTAAGATTGGCGATCAAGTTTCAATTATTGAAAGCAAACCTATTTCAAAATTGAAGAGATGGACCGTGTTGGAGGAAAAAAGATAATGATACAGGTTCAAACAGAACTACAGGTAGCAGATAATACAGGAGCAAGAATAGTAGAATGTATTAGAGTTTTAGGAGGATCAAGAAGGAGATATGCAACTATCGGAGATATAATCGTAGTTTCTATTAAAGACGCCATTCCTAAGGGAAAAGTTAAAAAGGGGGATGTTCATAAAGCTGTAATAGTGAGGACAAGGAAAGAATTAAAAAGAGTAGACGGAAGTTCAATAAAATTTGACGCTAATGCTGCTGTTTTGGTTCAGCCAAATGGAGAGCCTATTGGAACAAGAATATTTGGTCCTGTAACACGTGAATTAAGAAGTAAAAATTTTATGAAAATTATATCTTTAGCTCCAGAGGTACTATGATTAAATTAAAAGTTAGAAAAGGAGATAATGTTAAAGTTATTTCTGGTGATGATATAGGAAAAGAAGGAAATGTAATCAGAGTTTATCCAGCTGCTAATAAACTTGTAGTTAAAGGTATTAATTTAAAGAAAAAACATCAAAAGCCTACAAAAGAAAAAAAAGGGGGCATTGTGTCCATAGAGAATCCAATTCACCTTTCAAATGTGATTAAGTTACAATCAGCAAAAATTGCAAAAGATCAAAAGAAGGAATTGATAAAAGATGATGTAAAAAAGAAAAATAAGGAAAAGCAAAAAGATAAAGAGGTTATTTCATCAAAAAAAATTGATGAAAAAAATGAAAAGAAAAAAACACTAACTAAATCAAAAAGTAAAAAATGAAACTTCTTCCAAGATTAAAAGATAAGTATTTAAAAGAAATATCTCCAAATCTTTGTAAAAATTTGTCTTTTAAGAACAAGATGCAAGCACCAAAACTATTAAAAATTGTTCTTAATATGGGCTTGGGTTTAGATGCAACAGATAATAAAATATTAAAAAGTGCAGAAGATGATCTGGCCGTTATAGCTGGACAAAAACCACAAATAACTAAATCGAAGAAATCTATTTCAAATTTTAAAACAAGGGTTGGTATACCGCTAGGTTTGAAAGTAACATTAAGAAAAGATAGAATGTATTTTTTTTTAGACAGACTAATTAATATTGCTTTGCCAAGAATAAAAGACTTTAAAGGATTAAACCCAAATAGTTTTGACGATAATGCAAATTATAGCTTTGGAATTAAAGAGCATATTATTTTCCCTGAAGTTAATTTTGATAAAGTGGATAAGATCAGGGGTCTAGATATAACAATCGTAACTTCATCCAAGGATAAAGCAGCATCTAAAATGCTATTAGATAGTTTTAATTTTCCATTTGCAAAAGGTCAGATTGTAACTGCTGAAAAAATAAACAAAGAAATGAAAAAAGAAATAAAAAAGGAGCTTAATTAAATGGCAAAGAGAAGTTCTATTGAAAGAAATCTTAAAAGGGTAAAAATGGTTTCAAGGTTCAAGAATAAAAGAGAAAAATTAAAAAAAATTGTTATGAATAAATCATTACCTTTAAACGAAAGGTTTCAAGCAAGCCTACAACTTTCAAAAATTCCAAGAAATTCTGCAAAAAGTAGAATTAAAAATAGATGTGAAATAACAGGTAGATCAAGAAGTTATTACCGAAAACTTAGAATGTCCAGGATTGCTCTAAGAAAACTTGCATCTAGCGGACAAATTCCTGGAATGACAAAGGCTAGCTGGTAAAGGAGAAGAATTATGAAAATTTTAGATCCAATAGGCGATATGATTACTAGAATTAGAAATGGTCAAATGCGGGGCTTAAAACATGTTAGTGTGCCTGGCTCAAAACTAAGAAAATCAATTTTAGAAGTATTACAAAAAGAGGGTTTTATTGAAGAATTTAAATCTAGCAAAGATAAAAATTTTGAAACTTTAGAAATATATTTAAAATATGTTCATGGAACTCCAGTTATTAAAGATATTGAAAGAGTATCAAGGCCTGGGAGAAGAATTTATTCTAAATCATCAAGTCTTGAAAAAATTCAAAATGGCTTAGGTATATCTATACTATCTACCTCAAAAGGTATTCTTACTGATTATGAAGCTAGAGAAAAAAAATTAGGAGGAGAAGTTATTTGCAAAATTTCTTAAAACTATGTCTAAAATAGGAAAAAAACCAATCTCAATTCCTCAAGGAATAACAGTTAAATCCGAAAATGGTAAAGTATCCATTCAAGGTCTTAAAACTAAAAAAGAGATTTACTTGGATCCAAAAATTTACAATGTTATTGTAAAAGACAATAAGATTTTAGTAGAGCCCTCTGATAAAAAAAATATTAATAAACTTACCTGGGGTCTTCATAGAAGTTTAATCAATAATAGTATTATTGGTGTTTCAAAAGGATTTGAAAAAGATTTAAAATTAACTGGCGTAGGTTTTAGAGCAAACTTACAAGGAAAAAAAATAATTTTTCAACTAGGATTCAGTCATGATGTACATTATGAAATTCCTGAAGGAATTGAAATTACCGTTGATAAACAAACTTCTATAAAAATTAAAGGTTCAGACAAAGAGTTAGTTGGAAAAGTATGTGCAGAAATAAAATTTTTAAAACCTGTTGAACCATATAAAGGAAAAGGAATTACATCTTCAGATCAATATGTTTTAAGAAAAGAAGGTAAAAAGAAATGATTAGCTCAGGTATTAAAAGACAAAAAAGAGTTCGTTTTAAATTAAAGAAATTTAATAGAGCAGGATTTAGATTTACTGTATTTAGATCTTTAAAAAATATTTATGCACAAATTATAGATGATAATAAAAAACAAACGCTAGTTTCAGCGTCATCACTTGAAAAAGCATTAGAAAATAAAAAAAAAATGGATCTTTCTTTAGAGGTAGGAAAACTAATTGCAAAAAGAGCAATAGATAAAGGTATTAAGGAAGTGTATTTTGATAGAGGAAAATATAAATATCACGGAAGAGTAAAAATGCTTGCCGAAACTGCAAGAAAAGAAGGGCTAAAATTCTAAAATATGAATACAACTCAAGAACTAAAAGAAAAATTAGTAACAATTAATAGAATTACAAAAGTTGTAAAAGGTGGAAGGCGATTTGGTTTTGCAGCTTTAGTTGTTGTAGGCAATCAAAAAGGACTTGTAGGTTTTGGTCACGGAAAGGCAAAGCAAGTTCCAGATGCAGTAAAAAAAGCCTCTGATGAAGCAAAATCAAACCTTATTAAAATACCATTAAGAGAAGGCAGAACGCTACATCATGATACTTTTGCAAAAAATGGTTCAGGTAAAGTTATATTACGAAGCGCACCATCAGGGACTGGAATTATAGCTGGTGGAGTTGTTCGTGCAATATGTGAGATGCTTGGTATCCAAGATATTGTTGCAAAATCAATTGGATCATCAAATCCTTATAACGTTGTTCGCGCATGTATAGATGCATTAAGAAAACAACGATCGCCTAAAGACATCTCTATTGAACGTGGAAAAAAAATTAGCGAGGTTGTATCAAAAAGATAATTTATGAAACTTAATTCTTTAAATATAAAACTCTATAAAAAATCAAAAAGAGTTGGAAGAGGTATAGGATCTGGAAAAGGAAAAACAGCAGGCCGCGGTGTAAAAGGACAAAAAGCAAGAAGGGGAGTTTCTAAAATTAGAAATTATGAAGGTGGACAAATGCCATTATATAGAAGGTTACCCAAAAGGGGGTTTAATCCAATTGTTCAGCGAATTGATAAATCTAAAATGATTATTAATTTGAGTGATTTACAATCTGTTATTGATAAAAAAAAAATATCTGCAAGTGAAAAGATAACATTAGAGTCTCTAAAGAAAGCAAAAAATATTAAAAAAAACTTTAAATTTTTAAAAGTACTAGGAGAAGGAGAAATAAAATCAAAAATTCAACTAGAGGCATACCAAATAAGTGAATCAGCAAAATCTAAAATTGAAAAAGCTGGTGGCTCTGTAAGTTTGTTAGAGGTTAAAAATCAAGTAACCAAATAATGTCTTCAACTTTTGGTTCTTTTGATAGTCCAAAGCCTAATAGTTCTATGGATGATCTTAAAAAAAGAATATTTTACACTTTATTTATCCTAATTATTTATAGATTTGGTACTTACATACCAATTTCAGGGATAGATCCTTCTGCTTTAAAAAATCTAATTTCAACCAATGAAAGGTCATTGCTTGGAATGTTTAATGTTTTTGCAGGTGGGGCTGTATCTAGAATGGCAATTTTTGCATTAGGAATAATGCCTTATATTTCCTCATCAATCATCATTCAGTTACTAACCGGTGTAACTGAGTACTTTAAAAATCTAAAAAATTCAGGTGAAATCGGAAGAAGAAAAATTACTCAATACACTAGGTACGGAACCGTTTTACTTGCAATCGTTCAAGGATATGGTGTTGCAGTAAGTTTAGAAAATTCCCAAGGAATAGTTCTAGATCCTGGTTTAAATTTTAAACTAATTACCACAATCACACTTGTTACAGGAACAGTTTTTTTAATGTGGCTTGGTGAACAAATCACAAGCAGAGGTATTGGAAACGGAATATCACTTATAATATTTGCAGGTATTGTAGCTGAAATACCTAGTGCAATTTATTCTACCTTTGAACTTGGAAGAACTGGCGCAATATCGGGCTTTGTAATTTTTGTAGTAATTGCGATACTTATGGCTGCAATATACTTTATTGTTTTTGTAGAACGTGCACAAAGAAAAATACTAATCAATTATCCAAAACGACAAGTTGGAAACAAAATTTATGGAGGTGAAGCCTCACACTTGCCACTTAAAATTAACACTTCAGGAGTAATTCCGGCAATTTTTGCTTCTGCTTTACTAATTTTGCCAATTACAATTTCTCATTATGCATCTTCTACAAATGCAATTGTAGTTAGTATTTTATCTCAACTTGGGCAAGGAAAACCTCTATATATGATGATCTACGCTGCAGGAATAATTTTTTTTTCTTTTTTTTATACATCTATTGTCTTTAATGCGAAAGAAACTTCTGAAAATTTGAGAAAATACGGAGGGTTTATTCCAGGGATAAGACCAGGCGAGCAAACTGAAAAGTTTATTGATCAATTATTAATTAAACTAACAACAATTGGATCGTGTTATTTGGTTGTAATTTGTTTACTTCCAGAATTTATAATTGCTAATTATCCAATACCTTTTTATTTAGGGGGCACATCACTTCTAATTGTTGCTGTAGTAGCAATGGATACTGTTGCTCAAGTGCAGACAAGATTAATGAGTCAACAATATGAAAGTTTAATAAAAAAAACTAAGTTTAATTAAAGATGAACCTAGTAATCTTTGGTCCTCCAGGAGCAGGCAAAGGTACTCAGTCAATAAAGTTAGTAAAAGAATTTAATCTTTTTCAGCTTTCTACTGGTGATTTACTTAGAGAGGAAGTTAAAAAAAAAAGTTCTTTTGGAAATAAAATTCAAGATATTATGAATTCAGGAGCTTTAGTTCCAGATGAAATTATAAATACACTGTTAGAAAAAAAAGTTTCAACACCAGAATATTCAAATAAAATTATTTTCGATGGATACCCGAGAAACATAAATCAAGCTAAAAGTTTAGATGATTTGTTAAAGAAGTATAATCAAAAAATGAGTCTTGCACTTAATTTAAAAGTTAATAACGATATTTTAGTTAAAAGAATCGTAGGAAGGCTTACATGTTCAGTTTGCAACAAAACATTTAATACTTTTTTTGATCCTCCAATGACATGTGAAAAACCACTCTGTTCGTCTAGAGAACTTAAAAAAAGATTAGACGATAATGAAGAAACTATTTCTAAGAGACTTAAAACGTACGATGAAAAAACTTTTCCAGTAATTGATTATTATGTTCAAAAAGGAATTATGAAAAACGTTGATGGTATGCAAGAAATACAGTCAATAAGTGAACAATTAATCACTATTATTCGAGCCTTGCGCGGTTGACTTTGCAAGCTCGATTCATATAATGCGCACTTTCTAAAATCTTTAAGATTATGGCTCGTATAGCAGGGGTAAATATTCCCCAGAACAAAGTTTTGAAAACTGCTTTAACTTATATTCATGGAATTGGTAATACGACTGCTGGTTTAATTTGTGAAAAATTAAATTTAGATAAACAAAAAAGAACAAGTCAACTTACTGATGATGAAGTTTTAAAGATAAGAGAATTTATAGATAAAAACTATTCAGTTGAGGGGGACCTTAGAAGAAATGTTGCACTTGATATTAAACGGTTAAGAGACCTAGGTACATATCGTGGATCAAGACACAGAAAAAAACTTCCTGTTAGAGGACAAAGAACTCATTCGAATGCAAGAACAAGAAAAGGTAAGGCAATAGCTATCGCAGGAAAAAAACTAACTAGCATGAAATAATAATGGCTGAAGACAAAAATAAAGATAAGCAAACAAAAGATACTCCTCAACAAGCTACTGCAAAAGATATCAAGGCCGATGAAGCAAAAGGTCCTAAAAAAAAATTAAAAGTAAAAAAAAAAGAAAAGAAAAATGTTCTGAATGGAAATGTTTATGTGAATGCAACTTTTAATAATACAATTGTAACAATAACTGACAAGCAAGGTAATGTAATTTCATGGTCATCTGCAGGATTAAAAGGTTTTAAGGGTTCAAGAAAGTCAACACCTTATGCTGCACAAGTTGCAGCTGATGATGCGGCTGCTAAAGCATTAGAGCACGGATTAAAAAACATATCTGTAGAAATTAAAGGACCAGGATCTGGTAGAGAAACTGCATTAAGAGCATTGCAAGCAAGAGGTTTTAAAATAACATCAATTCGAGATGCTAGCCCAATGCCTCATAATGGATGCAGACCTCCAAAAAGGAGAAGAGTTTAATAATAACAAATAAAAGGAGAAAACGTTGATAGATAAAAACTGGAAAGAACTTATTAAGCCAAAAAAACTCAATGTATCACAAAGTGATGATAAGCGTTATGCAAAAGTTATAGCTGAGCCTCTTGAAAAAGGTTTTGGTTTAACACTAGGAAACGCTCTACGAAGAGTTTTGTTATCTTCTGTTCAAGGTACAGCGGTCACTGCAATACAGATTGACGGTGTTTTGCATGAGTTTTCATCTATTGGTGGCGTTCGTGAAGATGTAACTGATATTGTTTTAAATGTTAAAGCTTTAGCACTTAAATTAAATACTCAAGGTCCTAAAAAATTAATTTTGGATGCAAAAGGACCAGGTGAAATTAAAGCAAAAATGATTGCTGAAAATCCTGATATTGAAATTCTTAATCCAGAATTAGTAATTTGTAACTTAGATGAAAAAACTAAATTTCATATGGAGTTAACTGTAAATAACGGCAAAGGATATGTACCAGCAGATAGAAATAAATCCGCAAATTCGCCATTAGGCTTAATTGCTATTGATGCAGTTTTTAGTCCAGTTAAAAGAGTCTCATATAGCGTTGCTAATGCCAGAGAAGGTCTTACTTTGGACTACGATAAGCTTACAATGGAAGTCGAAACCAATGGTTCTGTGACTGCAGAAGATAGTGTTGGATTTGCTGCTAGAATTTTACAAGACCAATTTGGTATGTTTGTAAATTTTGATGAGCCTATTGCAACAGTTGAGGTTAAAAAACCTGCTGAACCAGAGTTTAATCGTAATCTATTAAGAAGAGTTGATGAATTAGAGCTATCAGTTAGATCAATGAATTGCTTAAAAAATGATAATATTATCTATATTGGGGATCTTGTTCAAAAATCAGAGTCAGAAATGCTAAGAACTCCAAATTTTGGTAGAAAATCTTTAAATGAGATTAAAGAAGTACTAACATCTATGTCATTATATCTTGGGATGGAAATTCCAAACTGGCCACCAGAAAATATCGCAGATCTTTCTAAAAAATTAGAGGATAATTACTAGGAATAAAAATGAGACATAAACTTGCTCATAGAAAATTAAATAGAACTTCCGAGCATAGGAAAGCTTTATTTAAAAATATGCTTAATTCTTTAATAAAACATGAGCAGATAAAAACAACCCTACCTAAAGCTAAAGAGCTAAAACCTCTTATAGATAAAGTTATTACTATTGGTAAACAAAATACTTTAATTGCACGCAGAAGATTAGTTTCTAAACTTCAGAATACTCAGTCAGCTGAAAAGCTTGTGAATATTTTATCAAAAAGGTATGAAAAAAGAAAAGGTGGTTATTCAAGAATAGTCAGAACTCTAAATAGATTTGGTGACAACTCTGAAATGGCCTACATCGAATTAGTTGATAAAGACTTTAATGCAAAAGGGCAGGATTCAGGACCTAGTCAAAAAAAACCAATTGAAAATCAAACTAAGGAAGTACCAAAAGAAATAATTAAAAAATAGGTGAGGCAATGAAAACCTATTTATTAATAACAGCATTTGGTGGCATAGGGTGTTTATTTAGATTTTTGGTTGCACAAACTACTCCAAAAATAGTTGGCATATCTTTTCCGTTTGCAACAATAATTGTAAATTTACTTGGATGTTTTTTAATAGGTTTGTTTTCTGAAATTCTTAATAAAAAATTAATTCATATTGATGAAAATTTAAAAAATTCTATAACCTATGGTTTTTTAGGAGGGTTCACTACTTTTTCGTCCTTTTCACAAGATTTTTTCAATTTAATGAATAACAATGAAATTATAAATGCTTTTCTATATTTATTTATTTCAGTTTTTTTTAGCTTATTATTATTTTATCTTGGTACAAAATCCTTGTTATAATTAAGTAATCAATGGATTTTGACTCTATATTTCAGATTAAAGATATAGACGTAGACCAACGCTTAGATAAATGGTTTAAAAGAAATATAAAAAATATCCCACAATCATTAATAGAAAAATTAATAAGAAAGAAAAAAATAAAAGTTAATCAAAAAAAAACTACAAGTTCAT
>VHCA01000007.1 GCA_016882225.1 Candidatus Pelagibacterales bacterium | reverse complement strand
TTAGGATCAGCAGCGGCACCTTTCTTAGGATCGGCAGCAGCACCTTCAGCTGGAGCACCTTCAGCAGGGGCGCCTTCCACAGGAGTACCCTCAGCAGCTGCAGCAGGTTCTGGCTCTTTAACAACTGTTGGAGCTGCAACCGTTGCAATTGTAAAGTCTCTATCCGTAATAGTTGGTTTCACATTTTCAGGAAGTTTTATTGCAGATATATGAATACTTTCGTTCATTTCTTTTCCAGCAAGATCAACAATAATTTCTGTTGGAATATTTTCTGCAGGACATTTTAGTTCAATTTTACGTCGTACAATGTTCAAAACACCGCCAAGTTTTAACCCTGGACAAGTATCTTGATTGATAAACTTAACAGGTACAAAAACTGTAATTTTAGTTCCAGACTTTATTTTTTGAAAATCAATATGAAGTGGCTCATTATTTAAAGGGTGAAATTCTATATCTCTTGTTAAAACTTTATGCTTTACTCCATTAATTGTGATTTCAATTACCGAGCTCATGAAGTTTGAGTTTTCAAGTAATTTTTTAATTGTAATTTTTTTTAAACTTAAAGGCTGACTTTTTTCCTTTGATCCATAAATAATTCCAGGAAGGAGACCTTCAGATCGTAGTTTTCGAAGACTTCCCTTTGTTGAAATTTTTCGTTCGCTAGCCTCTAAAGTGATTTTTTCCATAAGAGACCGCTGTTCTATATTAACTTTGAAAAAAATACAAGTTTTGGTTTAATTGAAAAGACTAGACACGGAAGTAGATTTTGAAATTCTATTTATAGCCTCACCAATTAATGGAGCAATACTAATTACTTCAATTTTGTTTTTACTAGATAATTTTTGTTTGTTGTAAATGGTATTAGTAATAATCATTTTTTTTAATTTTGATTTTTGAATTTTTTCAACTGCTTTTCCTGATAGTACACCATGAACAACATAACAATAAACCTCACTAGCGCCTTGATTAGTAAGAGCCTCAGCTGCGTTACAAATTGTTCCTCCACTATCAATTAAATCATCAATAATGATGCAAGTTTTTCCAGATACATCACCGATAACATTCATCACTTCTGACTGACCAGGCTTTTCTCTTCTCTTATCAATAATTGCAAGTCCAGCATCAATACGTTTTCCAATTGCTCTTGCTCGTTCCACACCACCAACATCCGGAGCAACACAAACAACGTTCTTTGATTTAATATTTTGTTTTATGTGTTTAACAAAAACTGGAGCTGCAAATAGATTATCAACCGGTATATCAAAAAAACCTTGAATTTGATTTGCATGCAAATCCATAGTTAGCACACGGTTAGCGCCAGCATTTGTTATAAGGTTTGCAATAAGTTTAGCGCTGATTGGTGAACGTGGTGCAACTTTTCTATCTTGTCTTGCATAACCATAGTAAGGAATTACAGCAGTAACACTTTTTACTGAGGCACGCCTTAAAGAATCTATAATAACAAGTAGCTCTATTATATTATCATTTGCGGGATTACAGGTTGATTGAACTACAAATACATCCTGACCTCTCATGTTTTCCTTAATTTCAACATATACTTCGTTATCAGCGAAGCGGTTGATCATCACATTGGTAAGTTTAGTTTTTAAAAATTTTGAGATTTCCTCGGAAAGTTTTGGGTTGCTTGTTCCAGAGAGGATTTTCATCTAAGGCTTTATATAATTTTTATCAAAAATTATCAATTAGTATCTCTGGATTATTGAGATACATCGTCCATAGTCTTTGTGCGCCAAATGTACTGACCGTCTATAACTAAAAAAATTTTTTTTATCTTTGTAGGTATCCTTATTAATATGTTCTATATTTTTTTTTAATACTCCATGTTGTAATAACTTTTGTTCAACAAAGAAACGTAAATTAAAATAAATTTTATTTCCTTTAAAAATAAAATATCTTTTATAGTCTTTATTTTTATTTCTAATCTCATTTATAAAATTATTTTTAACTTCATAAGAACTGGCTCCAATACAAGGTCCAATTGCAACAAGTAAGTTTTTTAATTTACTTTTTTTATTTTTAAATTTTGTAATAATATTTTTTATAATACCCAAGTTTGCTCCTTTCCACCCAGAATGTATTGCTCCATAATAATTGCTAGCCTTATCAACGAATAATATTGGAACACAATCAGCGGTTAATATAGCAAGAGCAAGACTATCTCGTGAGGTAATCATTCCATCTGCAGAAAATTTTCTATTCTGCATTCGCTTGTCTAAATCGATGATTTTATTACTATGAATTTGTTTAACGAAAATAATATTTTTTGAAGGAATTTCTAATAAAGTAGCAATTTTTTCAATATTTTTTTTTACAACTTTATTATTATCTTTTGATCCCACTCCACAGTTTAAACTATTATAAATTCCTTTTGAGTATCCATTTTTTCTAGTAAAGAAAAAATTTCTAGTACCA
Source organism: Candidatus Pelagibacterales bacterium (assembly GCA_016882225.1). GTDB lineage: Bacteria > Pseudomonadota > Alphaproteobacteria > Pelagibacterales > Pelagibacteraceae > Fontibacterium > Fontibacterium africanum. The sequence continues at coordinate 24,615 of VHCA01000007.1, read as the reverse complement.
ACTACCTTCGATATATTCTTTGCACTAAAGAACATTATTTGAAACCAAGTGTAAAATTATCATAACTGTTTGAATATGCAGAAACTTTAAATACATCACCCATTTCTTTAGGATTTAAAAGTTTATTTACAGATAAAAATATATTTTTTGATTTTAAAAAAGTTTGTTGTTTAATAACTCTCTCTAGACGTTCAAGTATACCTAGTTTTTTTAAAAAAAAAGATTGTTCAACAAGGCCTACACTTTGAATATTAAGTTTTTTAAATATTTTTTCAATAATACTAAAGTTCACACTATGAGTGATATCGCACTCCGGTGCATATTTTAGAATATTTACTACTGTGTGATTTTTAAAACCTCTTAGTGTTTGATGTCCAATAGTGCCTGAATATCCATAGTCTGCGATTAATAAAATCCCAGAATTTTTTTTTAAAACAGAAGATATGTCAACTAAGTAATTCTCAATGGTATCTGGAAATTCAATAATATCACTTTTTTTGAGGTTATAAAATTTTGAAATTTGATTTTCAATATTTTCACTTATTTTTTGATTAAAAAAATTAAATTTTTGTAAAGTTTCGTCTGCAACCACGTATCTTTCAAACCATTGATTTTTAACTTTGATAAATTGCTTGATTGGAAGGGAGTCAAAGAATTCATTTGCAAGAAATATCGTTGGATAAGATTTTATTGTTTTTAAATTTTTAGTCCAAAATATATTTGAAAAACTTTTTAAATTTTCAGCTTGTTTTTTCTTAAGTCTTTCACTTTTTTCAAAAAGAATAAAATTTAATTTAGCATCAAATGTTTCCATGTTTGTGATGATTTTAAGTATGTCTTTTGCCATTATGCCGAGGCCCGGACCAAGTTCTACAACATTAATTTCTTTAGGTTTGCCAATATGCATCCAAAAACTTACGATCCAAATACTGAGCATTTCAGAGAAGATACTTGATACAATGGGTGCTGTTGTGAAATCTCCATACCTTCCAAATACATTTTTTTTTTCATAATAGCCAAATTGCTTGTGATACAAGGCATGTTCAATAAAAATATTAAGAGGAACTTTTTTTTTATTAGTAATTAACTTTAAAAGTGGGTTCATGAATTTTTTTTAAAATCAATAAAGCTCCAGCAAAGAAGATAAAGCTTAAAATAGTACCTAAGGACAAAGAAAATATGACATAGCCGATCTGTTCATCAGGTTCTCTAAACACTTCGCAGATCATTCTAAAAATAGAATACAGAATTATAAAATAACAAGAAAGCTCTCCTCTAATTAGAGATCTTTTTTTCCATAACATTAATTGTAGAATTAAAAATAAGATCATTCCCTCAAGTAATGCCTCATACAGCTGTGAAGGATGTCTTGGAAATTTATCTACGGATGGAAATATAACTCCGTAATTTGAGCCAGTTACTTTTCCGACAAGTTCAGCATTTATAAAGTTTGCAATCCTACCAAGAAATATTCCTATAGGAGTAACAACAACTATAAGATCTAAAAGATTTAAAAAATGAATTCCCTGTTTTTTGCAGAAGTAAAAAGTTGAAAGAAAAACTCCAAGTATGCCACCATGAAAAGACATGCCACCCTGCCAAATAAAAAAAATTTCAATTGGATTTTGAATAAAGTAACTTGCATTATAAAAAATTACATAACCAAGTCGTCCTCCAAGTATAATTCCAACAATTAAATAAATTAGATAATTTTCTAGTAAGTTATCAGTTATAATATTTTTAAGCCTTGAATTTTTTGTTAAGTGTTTTGCAAAATAATAACCAATTAAGATTCCAAATATGTATGCAAGTGAATACCAGCGAATCTGAATGATACCCAGATCAACTAATACTGGATTGAGATTATGAATATACATAATAAATTTTGCAAATATTTATAACTGTAATAATAACTAGAATATATGAATAATTTTAAAAGAATCGTAAGTGACTTTGTAAACATTATTCAAAAAGGTATTTTAACCGGAAAAGATATTAAGGACGAGATTATCACTTTATTAAAATTTAGAGGCGAGAGCATTGCTCAACAATTAAATTTAAGCACAAAAGAAGAATTAGATTTAGTTAACAAAAAAATCGAAAATTTAAGCAAGGAAATTAAAAGCTTAAAAGCTTCACTGAGGAAACGATAAAAATACTCTAAGACCTTTTCCTTTTGGATTGTCTAACAGTTTAACCGTACCACCATGTGAATTTACAATATCCTCCACAATGGAAAGACCAAGACCAACATTTGCATCGTTTAAATTTCTGGATTTATCTACTCTATAAAAAGGTCTAAATACCTTTTCTTTTTGTTCATCCTTAATTCCAGGTCCATCATCATCAATAGTAATGATGATGTTCTTTTGAGATTTTTTAGCATTAATTAAAACAGTTGTTCCATATTTTTGAGCGTTATTAATAATATTTGCAATACAACGCCTGATAAGATTTTTTCTTCCAGAGAAAATCAAATTTTTCTGACACTTTAATGTAATATTTTTTTTAAAACTTTTGCTAACAAGATTATTTAGAAGATCTATTAAATTAAATTTTTCAATGGGTTGAAGATATTGATTGCTTGCAAAATCTAGGTATTCACTAATCATTTTTTCCATCTCCACAATATCCTCTTTAAGCGCCTGAAATTTTGAGTCCTTTCCAAGAAGTTCTAGTTCAAGCTTCATTCTTGTGAGTGGTGTTTTTAGATCGTGACTAATACCCGAAAGCATCGCTGTTCTTTGACTAATATGTTTAAGTATTCTTCGTTTCATTTTTTCAAACTCAATGGATGCTTTTCTAATCTCGAGTGCACCAGAGGTTCTAAAATCATGGTCGTATTGACCTTTGCCAAATTTTTCTGCGGCTTCAGACAAATGAATGATCGGTCTAATTTGATTTCGAAGAAATAAAATTGATATAAAAATAAATAATAATGAGGGAACAACAATCCAAAATAAAAATACAAATGCAGAAGTTCCTCTAATCTTATCTTTAGGGACAATAAATTCTATGATTTCATTATTAAAGCTGACAAGTATTTGAATACTTGGATTATATATTTCAGTATTTTGATAAAAGGGATATGTGAAGCCCTTGGTAAACTCGGCTATAATTAATTTATCGTAAAACTCTTCTAAACCAGGCTCTTTATTTTTTGGAAGTTCTTTAATATTTTTTTTTATATTAATTGTAATTTGGTTTTTAGATTGAAATATTTGTATTAGCTCATCTGCTTTTTTTATTTTTTGATATTCAGGATATGTTGCAAAAAAATTATTTATTTCCCCAATTAAGGATCGAACTAAATTTCTATTAGCTTTATACCAGATACTGTCATAAAAAACTGTTCCAACTACGATTTGCGCAAGAATAACTGGAAGAATTACAATAAGTAACGCTCTTCCAAAAAGAGATCGTGGTAAAATTTTTCTAAGCATTTAATCTATCCAAAGAACGTAACCTGCACCTCTTACAGTTTGAAGGTATTTTGGATTTTTTGTATCTGGTTCAATTTTTTGTCTAAGTCTAGTAATGAGAACATCAATACTTCTTTCTTTAGTAAGACCTGTAATTTTCGAGATTTCATCCCGTGTAAATATTTTACCAGCTGAGCTTATTAAATTTTCTAGTAAACTCCTCTCCGTCATACTCATTTTGTAAGCTTTTCTGTCGTTTTGAATTTCCATTTTTTTAAGATGAATAAGAGTCTTTCCAATCTTGATAGCATCTTTAAAATTTTTTTCTTTTTTAACACGCTTTAGAACATTGTGAATTCTTAGTAGTAATTCTTTAGGTTCGAAGGGCTTAGGAAGATAATCTTCAGCACCATATTCTAATCCTTTAATTCTGTCTTCCGTCTCTCCTTTTGCAGTTAGCAAAATAATTGGTAAATCAATTTTTTCTCGTATTTCTTTAGTCAGTTGAAGACCATCTTTTCCAGGCATCATAATATCCACAATTGCAAGGTCAAACTTTACTAAGCTAATTTTTTCCTCAGCATCTGCAGCATCGTGAGACGTAGAGACCAAATAGTTATTTTTTTTAAGATATTGTTTTAGCAAGTCTCTGATTTTATCATCATCATCAATAACTAGTATGTGGTAAGTTTTTGTATTAACCATCGATAATCTTTCTCATTACATTTTTAAAATTCGTAACTTCATCAGCACCTGCAGTTTTTAACGCATTATAAATTCTTTTTTTTTGTTTATTAAATATTATATTACAAAGATTCAATCCTTCCTCGGTAAGTTGTAGTTCTCTTTGTCTTGCATCTTTAGTTCCTTTTTTTTGTGAAATAATTTTTTTCTTAATTAAATCTTGAAGCACTCTACTTAGACTTTGTTTTGTAATTTTTAGTTTTCTTAAAATATCAGCAATACTTATATTTGGATTTCCTTCAATGATGCAAAGCAATCTATGATGCGCTCTTCCAAAAGAATTTTTTTTTAAAACTTCGTAAGGGTCGGAGTAAGAGTCTATGTATGCCTGGAATATTAATTCTATAACTTCTTTTAAACTTTTGTCTGTTAGGTAGAGAAGGTCTTTCATTTAACTCGTATATTATGTCAGTTTTATTGACATATCTACTTTACTTATTTAGGAGTATTTTTTTAACAATTATTCTTTAATTAGCGATAAGTTGATTTAATGGAACCAGTACCTTTTGATAAACGTTCAGGAAAAATTTGGTTTGATGGAAATTTAGTTGATTGGAAAAATGCAACGATCCATCTTCTTTCTCACGGCCTACATTATGCAAGCTGCGTATTTGAGGGTGAACGAGCCTATAATGGTGAAATTTTTAAATTAAGACAACATACTGAAAGATTATTTTACTCAGCAAGTAGAATGGGAATGAAGATACCGTTTACCCTCGATGAAATTGATAATGCCAGCAAACTTATCATTAAAGAACAAAAAGTTTTAAATGGATATATAAGGCCTGTTGTCTGGAGAGGTTCAGAAATGATGGCAATATCTGCTCAGAAAACAAAAATTCATGTTGCTGTTGCTGCGTGGGAATGGGGAACTTACTTTGATCCTAAGATTAAAACTATCGGCATCAAACTCAATATATCTAAATGGCAAAAGCCATCTCCCAAATCCATACCATGGGACTCAAAAGCTAGTGGTATATATATGATATCAACACTTTCTAAGCATGAAGCTGAAAAGGAAGGCTACCACGACTCGTTAATGCTTGATTATGAAGGCAATGTTGCGGAAGCAACTGGTGCTAATATTTTTTTTGTTCATTCAAAAAATAATGAATTACATACCCCAGTTCCAGACTCTTTTCTTGATGGTATTACAAGGCAATCCATTATTGATATTGCAAAAGAGTTAAATATTAAAGTACATCAAAGAAAAATTAAGCCAGATGAACTTTCAAAGTTTGATGGATGTTTTTTAACAGGAACAGCTGCTGAGGTTACACCCATCTCGCAAATCGGAAATCACACCTATAAAGTTGTTGATCTTATAAAGAAGCTTGATGAGTATTATACAAAGCTAGTTAATAAAAAAATTAATCATTAATTAGTTCGAGTAATTTTTAAAAAGACTTCCTCTAAATTCTTTTTTCCATATTTTTTTAGTAAGCTTTTGGGTGTACCCTCATCAACAATTTTTCCATCTTTCATCATAATTACAGAATCACAAAGTCTTGTAACTTCATACATATTGTGACTTGCAAGGATCATGGAACTTTTGTTTTTTCTACAATAGTTTTCAAGAAATGTTCTAATTCTATCAGCGCTATCAGGGTCAAGCGATGCGGTTGGTTCATCAAGAAAAAGAATTTCTGGAGTATTTAGTATAGCCTTTCCAAGAGATACTCTAGTTTTTTGTCCTGATGAAAGTTCTCCAGTTTTTGAATACAAGAGTTTTTCAAATCCAAGTTGTTTAGAAATTTTTTTTATTTTTTCATTTATATTTTTAATTCCGTAAAGCATAGAATAAACATATAAATTTTGTCTTACTGTTAATTTTTTTGGAAGATCAACATAAGGTGATGAGAAATTAATTCGATTTAGTATTGTAAATCTATTTTTCAAAATATCTTCGGATAAAATTTTAACAGATCCTTTGCTTGGAATTAATAATCCCAAAAGCATTGCAATTGTGGTGGTTTTACCAGCACCATTTGCTCCAAGGATTCCTTTAATTTCTCCACTTTTTAAATTGAAGGAAATATTATCAACAACGTTCACCCCTTTAAATGTTTTAGTAAGATTATTAACTTCAATAAGATTATTCATGAATTGACGCTCTCATTAATCTGTCCGCTATACTTTTGTAAATATCTGAATTTGGAATTTTATTTACTGATATAGAAGTAAATTTTTTATTCTTAATTAATCTCATTAAGCTAAAGATATCTAAAGAATTTCTACCTTTAATTTTTGGGCTAAAAAAAAAACAATTTTTATTTTTAGATTTTTTTTTATTAAAAGTTATTAATGCACCACCTGAATAAGGTCGTTCTCTATTTAAATAGATAGGAATCCCAGGAGAGTAATGTTTACCAATTAGACCAGGCGATTTTAAACTACTTTTTTCATTATTATCTTTAAGAGATATAAACTTTTCTAAAGTTCTTGATGGTATTGCGCCTTTCCTTAAAATTACAGGTTTTGATGTAAGGTCGATTACTGTGGACTCAATTCCATACTTGGTTGGTCCTCCATCCAAAATAGTAAATTTATTTTTAAACTCATCATATACATGTAATGCTTTTGTTGGGCTTAATGAGCCAGATTTATTAGCGCTTGGTGCAGCTAGAGGAAAATTTATAATCTTTAATATATTTTGAATGTCTTCATTTTTTGGAATTCTAACTGCTAAAGTTTTTAAATTTTTATGAGCAAGTTTTGTAATCTTACTGCCTTTTTTTTTATTTAGAATAAATGTGATAGGTCCAGGACAGAAGTGCTTAGACAGTTTTGTAAAATGCTTATTTGTCTGAACCTCTTTTTTAAGGGACTTCATATCCTTAAAATGAATAATTAAGGGATTATATTTATTTCTTCCTTTGGTTTTATAAATTTTTGCAACAGCCTTCTTACTATAAGCATTTCCCGCTAGTCCATAAACTGTCTCTGTGGGTAAAGCTACAATTTCATTTTTTTCTAGTTTTTTTTTTATTAGTTCATCATTCTTCTTTGAAGGTCTGATAATATTGAGATGGCTATTTCTCATGGGATTATTATTATGAAAAAAATTATAAAGAACATAATTATATGAAAAAGACAAATATACCTCCAGATATTGAAAAATTAAATTTTGAAGAAGCGCTACAGGAATTAGAACAAATCGTTAGCAAACTTGAAGATGGTACTATTGATCTTGAAACATCTATTGATGAATACACAAGGGGTGTTCATTTAAAAAATCACTGCGAAAAAAAACTTAAAGAGGCTACGCTAAAAGTAGAACAAATCACAATTGATAAAGACGGAAACTTTTCAACTAAGGAATTTATAAAAAATTCCTAATAATGCTTGAGATAGAAAATAAAATTTCAAAAGTCGCATTTTCAACAGATAAATTTTTAAATTCTTATCTTAGAGAAAAATCTTTCAAACCAACATTGCTCTCTGCAATCAAGTATGGACTTTTTTCAGGTGGAAAAAAATTTAGATCATTTGTTATAAAAAATACTGCAAAAATATTTAATCTTAATGAAAATGAAATTATTAAAGTTGGGGCCGCTGTTGAATGTATGCACAGTTATTCTTTAATTCATGATGATCTACCAAGCATGGATAATGATGACATTAGAAGAGGAAAACCTAGCGCACATAAAGTTTTTGGCGAGTCAACAGCTATCCTTGCAGGAAATTCTTTATTAACTTTATCATTTGAAATACTTGGATCAGATATTTTACGTTTAAAAAAAAATATTAAATCTGATCTAATATTTTCTCTTGCAGAGTCTGCTGGTTATAAAGGAATTGCTGGTGGTCAATATTTAGATCTTGCATATGAGAGAAAAAAAGTTGGAAAAAATAAAATCATTGATATGCAAAATAAAAAAACTGGAAAGTTAATGGGTTTTTGTTGTGAGGCCGCAGCAATTATTGCAAATAAAAATAAAGATAGAAAATTTTTAAGAGATATTGGGGTAGATATAGGTTTGTTATTTCAAATTACAGATGATCTTTTAGATATATATGGAGACAAAGGAAAAACCGGTAAACCTACAAAACAAGATTTAAAAAAAGGTAAGGCAACATTAATTCGAGAAATTGGGGTAAATAAAACAATAGAGTTTGCATACGCGCTTTCAGATAAAATTATTCGAATTCTTAAAAAAAAATATGGAACAAAAGCAAATGACTTGATAGGTTCGGTTGAGTTTTTATTAACAAGAGATCACTAATGAGCAAGACACCTCTACTAGATACTATTCTTTCTCCTGCACATATTAGAAAACTTGATTCTGCCAAGTTAAAAGTACTTGCAGACGAGCTTCGCTCAGAAATTATTGATGCAGTGTCAGTTACAGGAGGACACCTTGGTGCAAGTCTTGGAGTAATTGAACTTACCGTTGCTCTTCATTATTTATTTAATACTCCATCAGATAGATTAGTCTGGGATGTTGGTCATCAAGCCTATCCACATAAAGTTTTAACAGGAAGAAGAGATAGAATTAGGACTATTAGAAAAGGTGGAGGGCTGTCAGGTTTTACAAAAAGAGCAGAAAGCGTCTACGATCCTTTTGGAGCAGCGCATAGTTCAACTTCTATTTCAGCATCTCTTGGGATGGCAGTTGCAAGAGATCTTGATGATAGGTCTAATAATGTAGTTGCAGTGATTGGCGATGGGGCTATGAGCGCAGGCATGGCTTATGAAGCCATGAATAATGCTGGCTCATTAAAATCTAGGTTAATTGTCATTTTAAATGATAACGACATGTCGATTGCACCTCCAGTTGGGGCAATGAGGAGTTATCTGGTTAAATTATTATCTGGAAAAACTTATTTAGGATTTAGAAACATTCTTAAGAAAATTAACTCCTTTTTTCCAAAATGGTTTAGGACAAGGGCTTCAAGGTTTGAGGAATATTTTAGAGGACTTGCGGTGGGAGGAACTTTATTTGATGAACTAGGGTTCTATTATGTAGGAACCGTTGATGGACATAATTTAGATCAGCTTATTTCTGTTTTAAAAAATGTAAGAGATTCTAGTCATCAAGGACCTTTTCTTGTTCATGTTATTACTAAAAAAGGAAAAGGATATTTACCTGCCGAAAGCTCAACAGATAAATATCACGGAGTTAATAAATTTGATGTAGTGACAGGCATTCAAGCAAAGGCAACTACATCTGCTCCTGCGTATACAAAAGTTTTTGGTGATACTCTTTCAAAACATGCAGAGAGAGATTCTAAAATTGTTGCAATAACTGCAGCGATGCCATCAGGAACAGGCGTTGATATATTTTCAAAAAAATTTCCAGACAGAAGTTTTGATGTTGGAATAGCAGAGCAGCATGCTGTAACATTTGCAGCAGGTCTTGCAACTGAAGGGTATAAGCCTTTTGCAGCAATTTATTCAACTTTTCTTCAACGCGCTTATGATCAAGTAGTACATGATGTTGCAATTCAATCGCTTCCAGTACGATTTGCCCTAGATAGAGCGGGGCTCGTTGGAGCAGATGGACCAACCCATGCAGGATCATTTGACATTACTTACCTTGCAACACTTCCAAATTTTGTAGTGATGGCACCAGCAGATGAGGCAGAGTTAGTTCGAATGATAAGCACGCAAGTAACTATTAACGACAGACCATCTGCAGTCAGATACCCAAGAGGCAATGGAATAGGTGTTAGTCTTCCATCTATCGATGAAGTTTTAGAAATTGGAAAGGGCAGGATTATAAAAGATGGAAAAACTGTTTGTCTTGTAAGTCTTGGAACAAGGCTTCAAGAAGTTTTAAAGGCTTCTGAATTGTTAGAAGGAAAAGGAATTTCAACAACTGTAATTGATGCAAGGTTTGCAAAACCTTTAGATAAGGATTTAATTATAAGCGCTGCTAAGAAACATGAAATTTTAATTACAATTGAAGAAGGATCAATTGGAGGTTTTGGATCCCATGTAAGTCAGCTTTTATCTGAAAATAAAATTTTTGATAAAGGTATTAAATTTAGATCCATGATACTTCCTGACACTTTTATTGATCAGGATGATCCTCAAAAAATGTATGATGCTGCAAAGCTTAATGCGCCACATATTTTTGAAAAAGCACTAGAACTAGTATTTGAAAGTAAGAAAATAGTTCAGGCGATCAAGTAGTTATACACACACCATTTAAAGTTGAATATTTGAATCAAAACGGAATCAAAAGGGAATCAAAACGAGAACATTTGAAAAAAACTTGGCTAAAAAATGTGGATAATTATTGAGCCCAAGGGTTATTCTTATTATTCTTTTTAACCTCCTGAGGCCCAGTTTTTTTTACGTATGCATTTGAGGTTTTAAAAAACTTACTGAGCACAATCATTGCAGCAGCACCAAATACAAATCCTCCAATGTGAGCTCCATAAGCAACCCCACCACCTTGTCCTGAACTCATAGCTGAGCTTATAAACTGAAGAATAAACCAAAATCCAAGAACAAAAAGCGCTGGTATTTTTATAATTTGAGAAAATATTCCAAGAGGAATTAATACCAAAACTTTTTCCCTTGGATATCTAATCAAGTATGCACCAAGAACACCTCCGATTGCACCCGATGCACCAACCATAGGAATTTCTGAAGCAACATCCATATACACTTGAGTGAGGGCTGCAGCAGCACCAGATGCAACATAAAATAAAATAAATTTTGTTTTTCCTAAATCATCTTCAATATTGTCTGCAAATATCCATAGATACAGCATGTTTCCAATTAAGTGCATCCAGCCTCCATGCATGAACATGGAAGTAAGTATGGTCATATAAGGATGAACTTTTTCAAGATCCACAGGAAGGCTTAAGGTTCCAAGTAATGATGCGGGGATTACGCCGTAAGAATAAAATAACGTTCCATCATTAAAACCTGCTGAGCTTATTTGAAGTAAAAATACAACAACACAAATTCCTAAAATGGCATAAGTTACTACAGGAGTGTTCCTGGTAGCGTTATCATCTTTTAAGGGTATCATTTTTTATCCGCACTGTGCTCTGTGCATTAGATAGTGATCAAGTAGCACACAGGCAAGCATCGCTTCTCCAATTGGTACAGCTCTAATTCCAACACAAGGATCGTGTCTTCCTCTTACAGATATTTTAGTATTTTTTCCTTTCGTATTAATAGTTTCTCTTGCCATCAGTATAGAAGAAGTAGGTTTGACAGCAAAGGATGCTACAATGTCTTGTCCGCTTGAAATACCACCCAAGATTCCACCTGCGTTATTAGTTCTAAATTTAATTTTTCCTTTGCTTGATTTAATTTCATCAGAGTTTTTATCCCCAGTAAGTGCGGCAGCGTTCATGCCCGCTCCAATGTTAACACCTTTAACAGCATTAATACTCATTAGCGCTGATGCAATATCCTGATCTAGTTTAGAATAGATAGGAGCACCAAGTCCAACTGGAATACCTTTTGCTCTAAGTTCAATCACTGCACCACAAGAATTTCCTTGTTTTCGTATATCAAGTAAAAATTCTTCCCACGTGGCTACAGAAGTTTTATCTGGGCAGAAAAAATTATTTTTATTAATTTGTTTATCGTCCCAATTATTATGGTCGATCATTAAGGGCCCAATTTGTGTAACACCTCCGATAATTGAGAAAGATCTTCCAAGTAATGTTTTAAGCACAATTTTAGCAACAGCACCCGCTGCTACTCTAGAAGCTGTTTCTCGAGCGGACTGTCTACCTCCGCCTCTATAATCTCTTATTCCATATTTTTTAAAGTACGTGAAATCTGCATGACCAGGTCTAAATTTATCTTTAATTGTCTCGTAGTCTCTAGACTTGGCATCTTCGTTATAAATAATGAGTGAAATAGGGGTTCCTGTAGTTCTACCTTCAAAAACTCCAGAAAGTATGTGAACTAAATCTTTTTCTTTTCGCTGCGTAACAAACTTGGACTGTCCAGGTCTTCTTTTATTAAGTTCAGTTTGAATATCTTTTTCAGAAAGATTTATTTTTGGAGGACATCCATCAACTACCACTCCAATTGCAGGACCATGAGATTCACCCCACGTTGTAAATCTAAAAATCTTTCCAAATGTATTAAATGACATTACAGTATTATATAGTTTAATTTGTCGTAATTATGAATCAAAAATCTGGTCTTGACCCCGTCTTTAAAGATGAAAAAAATCCTTTTATACTTTTTAATGGTTGGATGAAGGATGCTGAAAAGTCTGAAATTAATGATCCAAATGCATTTAATCTTGCAACGGTTGATACTTTTGGACAACCAGATAACAGAATACTTCTTTTAAAAGGTCAAACAGACAAAGGCTTTATTTTTTATACCAACCTCCAAAGTAAAAAAGGAAGAGATCTAAAGTCTAATCCTAAAGCTTCAATGTGCTTTCATTGGAAGTCACTTCAAAGGCAAATTCGAATTCAAGGTCCAGTAGAACTTGTTGATAAAAAAACTGCTGATACTTATTTTTCATCCAGACCTTACGAAAGTAGAATTGGTGCTTGGGCATCTTCACAGTCTGAGGTGATGAAGCACAGAGACGAATTTGAAGACAAGGTAAAGAAATTTAAAAAACAGTATTCAGATCCAAATAACGTCCCAAGACCCGAACATTGGTCTGGTTGGCATTTAACTCCTTTTAAGATTGAATTTTGGAAGGAAGTAGAAAATAGATTGCACCAAAGACTATGCTATAGTTTGATTGGCACATCTTGGAATAAAGAAATTTTATATCCTTAAAAAAAGAAAAATTTTATATCCTGATAAATTAAATCAACAGCAACCCAAATGATTGAAAGTAACCCAAGCCATCCAATCCATAAGTATTTTTGAATATATTTAGAGATAAAATTTGCAAGGGTTGCCATTAAAACAATTGCAAGCACAATTCCAAAAACCAAAAGTTTAACATGATCTCCAGCAGTTCCTGCAACAGCTATAACGTTATCTAAACTTAATGAGATATCTGCAAACAAAATTGTAATTACCGCTTTTCCAAATTTTGCCTTTTCATTATCTTTAGATGCAAATCTATTTTCTTTCTCTTTAGAGCTATGTTGTTTAAGAACATCTACATAGAGTTTATAAACTACCCAAACAAGAAGAAGGCCTCCAATTGTTTTAATACCATTAATTTGAAGTAAATAATTTGTTGCAAGTGCAAAAACTATTCTAGCTATAACAGCAATAGCAGTTCCAATAATTAAGACTTTTTTTCTAATAGATTCATCAAATTGTGATGCAGTCATTCCTATAATGATTGCATTGTCTGCAGATAAAATTAGATCAATTAAAATAATCCTAACTAGAATTATAAACTCTTCACTCATGAATTATTTTTTAATTCGGCTATATACAGTATTTAAGGAGTTTTGGAGTTTATTAAAAAATTTAAATCCTCTTAATTTTGTCAATAGTTGTTCGTTAATACCGCCCTTTGTTTGAAAGCTTTTGACAAATTTAGCAAGGTTAACACTTCTATTATTAAGAGTTTCTTTAGATAAACTTTCAAAAAGTCTACTTAAATACTTTCTTCCAGTTTCTTCACTAATGCCTTTTTTTCTAAGCCAGTCCACATTAGTCTTATATATTTCAAGAAACGTTGCCATAAATGATGTCATCACCCAAAGTTTCTTATTAAATTCCTCATTGGTTGAAGAAAAAACTTCCCCTAACTTTGAAAAAAAGTTTTCTGCAAATGTATCCTTTGGATAGATGATGATTGGTCCAATTCCATGTTCAATCATTGGAAGAGGTGCAACTTTTATAATCTTTTTTACTTTTCCAATCATTTTTTTAAGTTCACTATTATGAATAGTGGACATTAGATTGAATACAGTTTGATTTTTTTTAAATTGCAATTTTGAAAGTATGTGTTTTCCAACTTTTGGTGTGATCGTTAAAAAAATAATATCAGAGTGATGTAGGATATGTTGATTATTGTTTAGAACAGATACTTTTTTATATTTTTTTTTTAGAAAAGATGAGTTTTTTTTATTTCTTGCTGATATAAAAATTTTTTTGACTTGCATTTTTTTTAAATGCATTCCCCGAATAATTGCAGTTGCAATTCTGCCTGTTCCAATAAATCCTATTTTCATAAAAAGAGGTTGTGTATCATGAAATTAAATTAGGATCTCTAATTATACTACTTTTGAGTGCAAAAGATTAAGGTTATATTGTTTAATAATTTTTTATTGTTTGACTTTTTTTGTTCATTAAAAGATTATTGGATTCGTAGGGAAGAGACCAAATTTTGGCACCGAAGGAGCAACCACCCAGGAATCTCTCAGGTAAAAGGACCTTACAAAAATATAACTCTGGAAAGACAGCGTTAGCTGCACCGTAGGATTAAAAATCTCAGGTAAATATACAGATGGGTAATACTAGGAGTTATATTTTTGAATTTATCTACAAAAACACAAGCACCTGCATTACGTACTCCGCTTTATGATTTTCATAAAAGCTTAGGTGCAAGACTTGTAAATTTTGCAGGCTATGAAATGCCAGTGCAGTATGAAGGTATAATTCAAGAACATATTCTCGTTAGAAAGTCTGCAGGAATATTTGATGTCTCACATATGGGTCAGCTCTTTATAAAACATCCTGAAAATGATTTTTCAAAACTCACAACTATTATTCCAATTAATTTTGATAAATTAGAATTACATCAATCCAAGTATTCATTTTTACTGAATGGCGATGGCGGGATTGTTGATGATTTGATTGTAACTAGAATTGATGAAGGACTTCAAATTATTTTAAATGCAGCATGCAAGTATAATGACTCAACATTAATCAAAAATCACCTAGGCTATAGCTTTGATATACAGCTAAATGAAAATCTATCTTTAATTGCAATACAAGGGCCAAAAGCAGCTTCTATTCTTGAAAAATTTATAAAGGGAGTTTCAAAACTTCAATTTATGCATGGAAATAAATTTATTTATAATGATAAAAAAATTTATGTAACTAGATCTGGCTATACGGGTGAGGACGGTTTTGAGATATCCATTGAAAATATATATGTAAAAAATTTAGTTGAAGAATTAGTTAACAAGGAAAAAGTTAAGTTAATAGGTTTGGGTGCAAGAGACTCTCTTAGACTCGAAGCCGGTCTTTGTCTTTACGGTCACGATCTTAGTCCAACAACGACCCCAATTGAGGCAAATTTATCTTGGGCTATTCCAAAAAATTTAAAAGAAGATGGAGGTTTTAATGGAGATAAAATTATTTTACATCAAATTAAAAACAACCCAAAAAGAGTTAGAGTAGGCATCACTCCAGAGGGCAAAGCAATTGCAAGAGAGGGAGTTAAAATATTTTCAAAAAACAATACAGAGATTGGGATAGTGACAAGCGGAACCTTTGGACCAAGTGTGGATGGCCCAATTTCTATGGGTTATGTTGACTTTAATAGCTCTAAAGTTGGGGAAAAACTTTTACTTAAAATTAGGGATAATCTTTTACCTGCAAAAGTTACCAAGCTTCCTTTTTACAAAAAAAACTACGCAAAACACTAATGACTGAAAAACGATATACAAAAAAACATGAATGGATTGAGGTGAATGGTAACTCTGCAACCATTGGAATAACTTCACATGCAACCACTCAACTTGGGGACATTGTATTTGTAGAACTTCCTCAATTACAAAAAGTTTTTGAAAAAGATCAAGCTGCAGCCGTCGTTGAGTCTGTTAAAGCTGCAAGCGATGTGTACTGCCCGTTATCTGGAGAGATTACCGATATAAATAAAAAAATTGTTGATGATCCTTCTATCGTTAATAAAGATCCAGAAAGTAAAGGTTGGTTCTTTAAAATTAAAATTAAAAATCAAGATGAGCTAAAACAACTAATGACAAAAGAAGAATACGTATCTTATTCTAAGGAGAATCCAAATTAATGGAACTTAATAATTCAAAAGATTTTATAAGAAGACACATTGGGCCATCGGATGGGCAGATTGAGTCCATGCTAAAGTTTTTAAAATTACATTCACTCAATGCATTAATTGATAAAGTAGTACCAAAAAAAATATTTTTTAAAGATGACCTTCATCTTAAAAGTTCAGTATCAGAAGATAAGGCACTTCGAATATTAAAAGAAATTTCTCTAAAAAATAAAATTTACAAAAATTATATTGGCATGGGCTACTACGGCACGCATACACCTAATGTAATTTTGAGAAATATTTTAGAAAATCCAGGTTGGTATACAGCCTACACCCCCTATCAGCCAGAAGTTGCACAGGGCAGGCTTGAAATGCTTCTTAATTTCCAACAGATGATAACTGATCTTACAGGAATGCAAATAGCAAATGCATCTCTCCTTGATGAAGGAACCGCTGCAGCAGAGGCTGTTGCGTTGTGTCAGCGATTAGATCAGAAAAATTTAAATACAATTTTTATATCTAAAACGTGTAACCCACAAACCATCGAATGTATTAAAACAAGAGTTGAACCATTCAATATTAACGTTGTAATTGGTTGCGTTGATGAGGATTTGAAAAAACAAGGAGAACTATTGTGTGCAATTGTTCAATATCCAAACACCTATGGTGAAATTTCAGATTTAGAAAAAATTTGCAATTTAATTAAAACTAAATCTGCAAAAGCAATTGTTGTATCCGATTTACTAGCATTAACGCTTATTAAGCCACCTGGCGAATGTGGGGCAGATATTGTCGTTGGCAATTCGCAGCGTTTTGGAATTCCAATGGGCTACGGCGGACCACACGCAGCTTTTTTTGCAACCAAGGATGAATTTAAAAGAGCAATGCCTGGAAGAATTATTGGAGTTTCTGTTGATAGACGTCAACAACAAGCGCTTCGAATGGCTCTTCAAACACGAGAGCAACATATACGAAGAGAGAAAGCTACAAGTAATATTTGTACTGCCCAAGCACTACTTTCTATTATGGCAGTTGCTTATGCTATTTATCACGGACCACATGATCTTAAAAAGATTGCAACACGAGTTGCATCTACTGCAAGTTTATTTTCAAAAATTATTTCAAAAAAAGGATTTAAATTAATATCTCAAAACTTCTTTGACACTGTCACAATTTTTACAGGCGATGAAACCGACAGCTATTATCATAAGGCCTTAGATAACGGCATAAATGTTAGAAAATTAGACGATGCCATAGGCATTTCATTTGATGAAACTACAGAACTTGAAGATCTAATACCTTTATTGGACTCATTTGGAATTAAAATGAAGAAAGATGAACTAATCTATGAAAATCCATCTATTGAAGGTTCATCCCTTCGAAAAAGTACTTATCTTACACACGAAGTGTTTAATTCTTTTCATTCTGAAACTGAAATGCTCAGATATTTAAAAAAATTAGAGGATAAAGATATTGCACTTAACCGCTCTATGATTGCTCTCGGCTCATGCACAATGAAACTTAATGCTGTGGCAGAGATGATCCCTGTTAGTTGGAGAGAATTTTCAGCTCTCCATCCTTTTGTGCCAGTTGAGCAGGCTGAAGGGTACCAGCAATTATTTAAAGAGTTGTCTGAAATGTTGTCAGAGATTACTGGATTTGAAGGCATATCGCTTCAACCTAATGCAGGGGCGCAAGGTGAATATGCAGGTTTAATGGTTATTAGAAAATATCATCTTTCAAGAGGAGATAAGTTTAGAAACGTTTGTCTAATTCCAAATTCAGCCCATGGAACAAATCCAGCAAGTGCACAAATGGCAGGAATGAAAGTTGTGGTAATTGATTGTGATAAAGATGGAAACGTAGATTTAAATGATCTTAAGAAAAAGGCTGAACAATATTCAAAAGAATTGTCCTCTTTAATGATTACCTATCCTTCAACCCATGGAGTTTTTGAAGAACATGTAACAGAGATTTGTGACATCATTCATAAGCATGGGGGACAAGTGTATATGGATGGAGCTAACCTCAATGCCTTGGTTGGAATTGCAAAACCTGGAAAATTTGGTCCAGATGTTTGTCACATGAATTTACATAAAACATTTTGTATACCTCATGGTGGAGGTGGTCCTGGAATGGGTCCAATTGGAGTTGCAAGTCACCTCAAGCCGTTTCTTCCAAATCATGTAGTCATAAAAAAAAATTCTGGTCCATCAACTGGTATTGGTCAAATTTCAGCAGCCCCTTGGGGATCTGCAAGTATTCTTCCAATATCTTGGATGTATATTCGTATGATGGGCTCAGAAGGTCTTAAAAAAGCTACAGCAGTTGCAATCTTAAGTGCAAATTATATTTCAACTAAACTAGAAAATCATTTCACCACACTTTACAAAGGAAAAAATAATTTGGTTGCCCATGAATGTATTATTGATTTAAGGCCTATTAAAAATAATTTTGGAGTATCCGAAGAGGATATTGCAAAACGATTAATCGATTATGGTTTTCATGCACCTACAATGTCGTGGCCAGTTCCTGGCACGCTGATGATTGAGCCAACAGAGAGTGAAAGTTTAAATGAAATTGATAGATTTTGTGATGCATTAATTAATATCAGAAAAGAAATTCAAATGGTTGAGGCAAAAGTTTTTGATCCAGTAGACAATCCTTTAAAAAATGCACCTCATACTTTTTCAGAACTTACAGCTGATGTTTGGGAACATAAATACACAAGAGAACAAGCGGCTTTTCCTCTAAAATATCTTAAAAACAACAAGTATTGGGCGCCTGTTTCAAGGGTTGATAATGCCTATGGTGACAGAAATTTAATTTGTAGTTGTCCATCCCTTGAAAGTTACAAAGAGAAGGCAGCTTAGTTGTCTAAGAATAAATACATTTTATTATTTTTAATTATCTTAAGTACTTTTTTAATTACGATACCTGCTGGGCTTATTACCAAAACTTCTGTTGATACTTGGTATGCAGCTTTAAACAAACCAGCCCTTAGTCCGCCTAATTGGATATTTGGACCTGTTTGGTCTGTTTTATATGTAATGATGTCTATTGCAGCTTGGGATGCATTTGTGAAAAGTAATTACAAAAGAAAAATACTTGCAGTGTATTATTTTCATATTTTTGTAAATGCAAGTTGGAGTTATGTTTTTTTTTACTATAAGCAAATTTTTGCAGCAAGTTTAATTATAGGACTAATCATTTTTTTTATTCTTTACTTAATGTCCATGTATTCAAAGTACAGTAAACTTGCAGTGCTACTCATGCTACCTTATTTTGCATGGGTTATATTTGCGATGTATTTAAATAGTACGATTTGGATTATTAACTAGCTCTATTTACTAAATCAAAGCAAAGTTCTTTTAATATTTTTCTAAGTCTAGTATCTTTATAAATTCCAAGTGCATCAGATGCAACTTCTGAAAAATATCTTGCTCTATTCTTACATGCATTCATGACATCGTATTTTTTAAATAGGCTTAGCATATAATCAAGGTCAGCTTTTTTACCTTTAACTTTAAAAAAGCCTTCAATTATTTTTTTTTCTTCGTCATTTGCTTTTTGAAATAATACAATAATAGGTAAAGTAATTTTATTTTCTAAAAAGTCATTTCCAATATCTTTTCCAAAATTTTTAGTTGAAAAATAATCTAAGATATCATCGGTTATTTGAAATACCATTCCAAGATTTTTTCCATAACTCAATAATGCAGATTTTTCATTTTCAGATTTTTTTCCAAGAATAGCCCCAACCTTTGTAGCAGCACCAAATAGGGACGCTGTTTTTTTCTCAATGATATTTAAATACGTTTGTTCATTAATATTGATTTGTTTTTCATGTTGTAACTGCAAAACTTCTCCCTGTGATATTTCAGCTGATACTGATGATAATAATTTTAAAATTTCTAAAGATCCAACATCAACCATGATTTCAAAACATCTACTTAAAAGGTAATCGCCGATTAAAATAGATGCTTGATTACCAAAAACTATATTCGATGTAGTTCTTCCTCTTCGTTTTGTACTATTATCAATTACATCATCATGGAGTAGCGTTGCATTATGTATAAGTTCAACGCAGGATGCGAGATGAATGTGGCTTAGTCCTTCGTAACCATTTAATTTTGCAGATGCAAGCGTAAGCAAAGCTCTAAGTTTTTTTCCACCTGAGTCCTGTTGATACGTTGACATTTCATTTATGAGACGCACATCACTTGAAAGTCTTGATCTAGTGAACTCTTCAACGTGTTGTAAATCATTTGTAAAAATATCTCGCAGTTCCTCAAAAGGTTTGTTTTGATATTGTTGTATGGGAACTACTTTTGGCATAAGCCGATCATACCACTGAAAATAGGTTTAAATACATTAGCTATTTTGTCATTTTTTGAAGAAACATTAGGTCTACCGCATTTAGATAGACCTAATGTTAGGTTTTTATGAAGTTATGATTTTTTATTTTGATGTAGCTTCTCGTGCATTTCCTTTTTGTGTTGATGCTCGAGTTTTTTTTCTTTCCAGTAAGCTCTTCGCTCTTCAGGAGTTATTTTTCCATCTTTATTTGCATCAATTCTGTCAAAGATCTTTTCAGCGTTTTTAATATACTCTTCTTTAGTCATTGTCTTTCCCGTATAACCAGCTTTATCTGCAAAAGCGGCACTTGTTACAATAAGCATTACCGCAAACCCTAAAGCAATTATCTTTTTCATTTCAACTCCTTTGTTAAAATTTTACTGTGGTTTATAATTGAGACTTATTTGAGACTTTTATTCGTTCCTAACAAGAGGATACACACTAGGTTTTAAAAAGCGTCTGGTATTAATAAAAATTAGTATCAACGTAAGTACCCCAACTAAAATTAGAACAAAAAGCATAGGAACTATTTCGATATTCCAATTAAGTCTAAAAATATTTTCAACTACAAATTCAGATGTGAAAAGTGAAAAAAGTGATGCAATAAAAAAAATAGATATGAAGGTAAATAAAAACTCAATAAGATTTGCATATATAAGCTTTGACGATCGTAAGCCTAAAATTTTAAATATTAGATTTTGATAAATACCAAGCCTTGCTTGAACAACAACTGCGGAAGTAATTACCATAAGGCCAATGATCACAACCACAGAAGATATAATAACAACAGCTATAAATATTTTATTTACAAGATCTGTAATTTTTCCAAGATAATTAGCTACCTTGATTAATGATATATTTTTAAATGTTTGAACAAATTCTACTTCCTTGAATAAGGTTGGGTCAGAAAACTTGGCGGTTGCGATGTATTCATGAGGTATGGTTGCTGCAAAATTAGGATTGATGATCATTACAAAATTAATAGATAAGTCTCTATAATCCACTTTTCTAAAATTTATAACTCGCCCCGTAATTTCTTTACCATAAATTTTAAGTGTTAATTTATCATTTAGTTGTATTCCAAAGTTTTCAGCAACTTTTGCATCAAGAGATATTTGTAAAGATTTATCATTTACATCAAACCACTTGCCATCCATAATTGGATTATCTTTTGGAGGTACATTGCTCCATGAAATACGTCTATCTCTCTCAAGCACCCAATACGAGTCGTTGTTCGATTTGATATACGTTAAAGGATCGATGTTATTAATTTTTGTAAGTGACGCCGCAACGATTGGCACTGTTTCAAATCTTACATTTTTATCTTTTAACTTTAAAAAGTTTGTAAATGGATCTTTTTCATTTTTTTGTATGCTTACAAAAAAATAATCTGGAGCAATTTCAGGAATTGATTGTTGTAATTCTCTCTTAAAATTATACCCAACAAGGGTAAGAGTTAGAAGCAGCGTAGTGCCTATGCCAAGAGAGAGAACGGTAATTGGAAATATAGATCTTTCCTGGATAATATTTTTAATAGCAAATCGTAACGGTAACGTTTGTACGGCTGGTATTTTTTTAAGAATAAAAACTACAATTTTAGATAATAGGTAAAAAACAGCGCAAAACATGAAAAAGAACAGAAAATACATCGAGGTGTAATATGTTTTTTCAGATCTAAAGAGAAAAATTGAGAGCAGAATAATTATAAGAGCTGCAATAAGGAGGATATTTTTAAGGCTAAATTGAAATTTAGTAAGCTGAAATACATTTCTAAATAAGCTTGTAGCTTTAATTTGTTCAATAGATGCAATTGTTGGAATGCAAAAAATACTAACTACAAGTAATCCCGTTGAAAGAATTATAAGATAATTTACAACATTGAACTCAGTTTGAAGCGTTATTCCAAAATTTGTAATAAAATGATTTAATCCCGGAATACTTATCACTGAACAAGCATAGGAAATAATACTTATCACAAATAAAAGTATAAAAATTTCAATATAAAATATTTTTTTTATATTTCCCGATCGAAGTCCAACCGATTTTAAAATTGCAATGCTAATATTCTTTTCATTAATGAATGATATTAAGGTATTTGCAATTCCAATTCCTGCTATGAGCATGGCACTTATGGAAACAAGAGATAAAAATTCTGAAAAATTTGTAATAACTCTTTTTAAATTATTAGCAGCTTCTTCAGGAAGTCTGATTTTATAAAAAGGATACTGTTTTAATTTTTTTTCAATATCACTTTTAAAATCTTTATCTGTCTTAACTTTGTATTCGTAATTTATAAAACTACCAAGTGCAGTAACATTTAACCGTTCAAAAGCTTTAATATTTACAACTGCAAAATCACCAAAAAGTATTGCACGTCCTAAGTCTGGAACGGTTTCAAGAAAGCCTACAACTTTAAACGGTGTTTGTTTAACATATACCGTGTCATTAATTTTAAGTTTTAATGTTTCAAATATTTTTTTATTAACAAGTATTGCATTATCTTCACTTTGCATTCGTTGAAGACCGCCATCTGGCTTTGATAGGATTTCACCATATAGTGGATAGTTATTGTCAACTGCCTTCAGTCTTATAAAAAAAGTATTATCGCCGCCTTTAAGTGACTTGGTAAGCATGGTTGAAAACTCAATAGTTGAGGAAACTATTCCTAGACTTTTTAGGTCATTATAAAATTTTGCATCAATTTTTTGATTTTTAGTATCAATTTCAAAATCGCCACCAAGTAAAATTTTTGCATTATTATTAAGTTCTTTTTTTAATCCACTTTCAAGATTGATAATGAGACTTAATATAAAAAGGGAAATGAAAAGTGTTATAATGATTGAGGAAAGTTTTTTATAACTTCTTGTAAGATCTCGAATTGCATATCTAAAATCCTGCATCATAGGATTTTTCCATCTTCAATTTTAATAATTCTATCACACTCAGCTGCAAAACCCTGATCATGTGTTACTAAAATAAAACTTGAATTATTTTGTTTTGCATAATCGAATAATAATCTTGAAATCAGTTTAGAGTTTTCAGTATCAAGGTTTCCTGTAGGCTCATCCGCTAAAATAAGTTTTGGCATAACCGCCATAGATCTTGCGATTGCAACACGTTGTTGCTCACCACCTGAAAGCTGCGTTGGAAAATGATTCAGTCTGTCCGCTAAACCAAACTGCGATAGTAGATCAGCTGCTTTTTTCCTCGCATTTTGAACGTTATTGATCTCTAGAATTAATGAGACATTTTCAAGGGCAGTATAATTTGGAATGAGGTAGAATGACTGAAACACTATTCCAATACTTTCTCGTCTAATATCTGCAAGTTCATTTTCACTTAATGCTGAGATAACTTTGCCATCGAAAGTAATTTTTCCAGAGGTAGGTCTTTCAAGTCCAGCTATAAGCATGATCAGACTTGTTTTGCCAGAGCCACTTTTTCCAACGATTGCAACTTTTTCGCCACTTTCAATATTTAAATCAGCATCTTTTATAACTTGAACTGATGTATTATGACTTTTGTAATGCAGATTTACTTTTTCAAGCTCTAACAATCTACCCATGAAAAAAATTTTTATATTTTTTTGTTTGCTGTTCTTAATACAAACGAATGCCAATAGTAAGACGAAAATTATGCTTTTTGGTGACTCTCTTATGGCTGGATATGGGCTTCCGCAAACTCAGCATCTTCACGTAATTTTGGAAAGAGAACTTAAGGATAAAAACATTACCTTTATTAACGCAAGTGTAAGCGGTGACACTACCGCAGGAGGACTTGCTAGAATCGATTGGTCATTATCGGAGAAACCAACCATAGTAGTTCTAGGACTTGGTGCAAACGATATGCTTCGAGGTATTGACCCAAAAGTTGTAAAGCAAAATTTAGACTTGATGATTAAAAAAATTAAAGGCGTAAATGCTAAAATAATTCTGGCCGGCATGATTTCTCCGCAGAGTTATAATACAGAATATAAAAAAGCATTTGATAATATCTATCCAGATCTAGCATCCGAACATAAGCTAATTTATTTTCCATTTTTACTTGATGGGGTTGCGCTCAATCCAAAATTAAATTTAGATGATGGAAAACATCCAAATGCAGAAGGTGTTAAGGTGATTGCAAAAAATTTATCAAAATATATTTTACAAGCTTATAAATAAAATGTTGTTTAGAAGATTAAGTTTATCTTTAGCGTTTATACCAACTATAAC
>VHCA01000006.1 GCA_016882225.1 Candidatus Pelagibacterales bacterium | reverse complement strand
AAAGTACCAATTGTTGCAACAGGGATATTTAAATTTAAAAGTATTTGATAATAAAAGTTACAAACTGATGACTTTCCATTAGTTCCAGTAACTGCAAGAATATTTTTAGGTTTATTTGAATATTTACGTGCGCAGTGTTCTGCAAGATATCCTCTCACATCTTTTACATTAATAAAATTATTTCCTTTAAATTTTTTTTCAGCAACTATTTGTCTTGCTCCCTTTTTAATAGCTTCATGTATATATTTTGAACCAAGTTGCTTCGTTCCTTCTATTGCAAAAAAAACTGAATTTTTTTTAACTTGTTTTGAGTTGATATAAAAATTATTTTTTAGATTAACGTTTAAAGCCTTATTTTGCATTTGCGGCAACTTGCACTTTATTTAGGGCTAAAATTGGTCCTAACTTTTTAACAAGTTTTCCAGATACAGGTACTGCATTCCAACCAGACTCTGTTCTGTAATGACCTAATTGTGGTGCAGATTTTGGTTCATCTAACATTACCAAAAGAACATACTCTGGTTTTTCTTCCGGGAAGGCGGATACAAAAACATTTATTTTATCTTTTCCATACTCCTTAGAATTTTTTGAAACCTTAAGAGCTGTTCCTGTTTTTCCAACAACATTATAGCCATCAATATTTGCTTTGGTTGCGGTACCTTCAATTACAACTTTTCTAAGCATTTTTACCATCTTTTGACTCGTTTCATTTGTAATTACCTGCTCTTTAGTAATTTTTTTACTAGAATTATTTTTTATGATTGTTGGATGTATCTTGTAACCTCCATTCACTAATGTTCCGTACGCTGCCGCTAGTTGTAGAGGGGTAGTACTTACTCCATGTCCAAATGAAGCTGTATAAAGCGTACACTTGTCCCACTTTGCTGAAAATGGATGACCTTTTTCTGGAAGCTGTATTGTAGATTTATTTAATAAACCTATGCTTTGGAGAAAAGTTTTGTAGTTTTCAATACCAACTAAATCAGCAATTTTTACTGCACCAATATTTGACGATTTAACTAAAATTTCAGTTGTAGTTAAATCTGATTTTAAATTTTTTTCATGCTCATTAATATCATGCCCACCACACATAATTTTTTTTTCTAAATCATAGAAAAGTGTATTTTCATCAATCTTTTTTAAATCTATTGCATTAGCAATAATAAAACTTTTAAATACAGAGCCTAGTTCATATAAACCTAGGGTAATTTTATTTAAATATTTTTCATCAGAAATATTTACTCTTTTATTCAAATCAAAGTCGGGTAATGAGTTGAGTGCTAAAACCTCACCATTATCAACCCGCATAAGGATTCCGGCTGCACCTTTTGCATTATAATCTTTGATGGCTTCTAAAAGCTCATTCCGCATAAGAGTTTGAAGATAAATATCAATGGTTATTTGAAATGAAGCTTCTGTATTTTTTTTTAGTAAAGACTCATTAAAATAATTCTCAATGCCAGATATGCCTATATTGTCATCATCAACTTGTCCCATGATATGACTAAATAAATTTCTTTGAGGATAGATTCTAACCTGACGTTTTTGAAACTCTAGAGATGGTTCACCTAAAAAAATAATTTTTTTAAATTCGTTTTCATCAATTTTCTTTTTAATAATTATTTTTTTTTTTGACTCAGATTCTTTTAATAAATTTACGATATCAACCTCTGGAATAATTTTCTTTACTTTTACAAGCAGTTCTTGGATTGTTTCTTTTTTACTTGTATTTAAAACTAAATCATAAACATCAATATTTTTTGCGATGACAATATTGTTTTTATCAACAATATCTTTTCTAATAATATAATCCTGTTTATTTAAGTTTTTTTCAAAATTGATTTCATCTGTTTGATAGATGGCCAGATAAACTAATCTAGAAAAAATCAAAAGAAATAGAATTAAGAAAAATGCAAATATTAATTCAATTCTTTTACTTGATGCAAAATATTGTTTAGTTAACTCAGAAGTTGAGTTGGTATTATTTGAATACACAATTTCTATTACGTCTTTTTCTGAACTATTTTTCATTTAAATATATAATTTTAGACTTATCTAACTGCAGATAATCCTTGCTCAAATGTTGATCTGCTAATTTTTTAATTTTTTCTGGCGAGGAAAGATAACCATGTTCTAATTTCTCATGCTTTATCTTTTCATTTAATTCAATCTGCTCTTTACTAAGCATCATTATTTCTTTTTCAAGATCTAAAGTTTTACTTTTAACTAACATTGTAAGGAAAGTTCCAAAAATAATTAAACAAAAAACTGTTATAATTTTAATTCGCATAAGCTAAATTTTCTAAATCAAAGTATTTTTTAAATACAGTACTCTCATTAAATAAATTGTTTGAAAAATTATGATGTTTGGTTGCATACCTTAATTTTGCAGATCTGGAGCGAGAATTGTTTTTTACTTCACTGTCATCAGCTATAAAAAATTTTTTTTTATCAAGTTTTAAAATCTGTTCAGTATCATTAGATTTTTTAGGTATATATCTTGAGCTATTTTTATTTGTATTACTTAATAAATCAAAAATTTTTTTAACTAACCTGTCTTCAATAGAGTGAAAGGTTACAACTATTATTTTTCCATCAATACTAAGTTTTTCAATAGCACTACTAAGTCCTTTAAATATTTCTGAAAATTCTTGATTTACAACCATCCTAATAGATTGAAATACTTTTGCGCAAATATCTTTTTGAAATTTTTTATTTTTATATATTTTTGCCCGCATTATTATTTTTGATAGATCTTCTGTGGTTTTAATTAATTCTTGCTCTCTCTTTTGAACTATTAATTTAGCAATAAGTTTTGCATCTTTGTCTTCACCAAATATTTGAAATAAATTTTTTAGATATTCTTCACTAAAATTATTTATTATTTTTTCAGCATTTAAATTATTTATTCCCATTTCCATACTTAATTTCCCATTCAATTTATATGAAAAACCTCTTTCAGGATTATCAATTTGAAAAGATGAGAGTCCTAAGTCAAAAATTACTGCAACTGGATTTTTATTTTTAAATGAACTTTTATCTAAAACTTCGCTAAGATTGCTAAATTTGCTATGTGAAAATTCAAATCTATCTTCATACTGACTTTTAATTTTTTGAGCTAAAGGTCTTACAGATATATCTCTGTCTAAGGCAAGAACTTGGGTATTTTTACTTTGCAATATTTTTTTTGAATATCCACCACCTCCAAATGTGCAATCTATATAAAGACCAGGTTTATATGGAGTGAGTATGTGATTTACTTTTTCTAACATCACTGGAATATGGTTATACTCCAGTGACATTAAAATTTATTTCAAACTAAATCTAATTTGTTTGTCTTCTTAAAAAAGCGGGTATTTCGAGATCCTCTTTTTCTGCATCAGTAAGGTCTTGGCCTAAATCTTTAAAAAATTCAGAGGTAGTTTCTTTTTCAAAATTTAAACCTTTCAAGCTTTCATCATCAGAAAACAACTTTGGATGATTCACCTCTGATTTTTTAGCTACATCAGGTATGGCTTTGCTGTTATCTACCGTAACCGCATCAGCCTTCATCTCTGAAGATTTTTCCTCAGATATATTATGTAGTCCCTCAGTTTCTTGGATGTTTTCTTGATGAATTTGAGGTGAAGCTGCTGCTTGCTGATACATATCGTAGGCAACGGCTCCGTTCATTATTGGTCTCGCGACATTATTATAGCCTGGGCTTTGAATAGTCTCATGAGGTCTATAAACGTTGGTATAACCAAAGTTTCTATTATGTAAGTGCCTCATCATGCTAACTACTGGCTTATGGGCCGCAACCTGACCACCTAGCCCAGTTGCAACAATAGAAACTCTCATTCTACCTCCCATAGTCTCTTCAAAAGTTGATCCTACTAAAATTTCAGCTCCTGAATCTACTTCGGCTCTAATCTTGTTTGCGGCTTCATCAACTTCAAAAAGAGTGATGTCATTACCACCGGTAATATTAATAATTAAACCCTTCGCTCCTTTAAGAGAATAATCATCTATTAATGGATTATTCAAAGCAGCCTCGGCTGACATTACAGCTCTTTTTTCTCCTTCAGCTTCTCCTGTACCCATCATAGCTTTGCCCATTCCCTTCATGACTGTTTCAATATCTGCAAAGTCTAGATTAATTAAACCTGGCTTAACTATTAAGTCTGTAACAGATCTAACTCCTTGCATTAATACATTGTCAGCCATTTTGAAGGCTTGAGGAAAAGTTGTCTTTTCATTTGCTATTTTAAAAAGATTTTGGTTTGGAATAATAATACTTGTATCAACATATCTTTTTAATTCTTCAAGACCTTTTTCTGCTACTCTAAGTCTTCCAGGTCCTTCAAAGGTAAAAGGTTTTGTTACAACTGCAACAGTTAATACATTTAAATCTTTTGCAGCTCTTGCAATTACAGGTGCTGCACCAGTCCCTGTGCCACCACCCATTCCTGCAGTGATGAAAACCATATTTGCACCTTGAAGCAAATTAATAATTTCATTTAAAGACTCTTCAGTTGCCGCTTGTCCAATATCAGCTTTTGCTCCAGCGCCAAGTCCTCTTGTTAAATTAGTTCCAAGTTGTATTTTACATCCTGCTTTATTATGTTTTAAAGCTTGCGCGTCTGTATTTGCTGCAACAAACTCGACTCCGTCAACTCCCATTTCGATCATATTATTAAGAGCATTACCTCCTGCTCCTCCTACACCAAGAACTATTATTCTTGGTCTAAGTTCTCTTAACTCTGGCATGCTTATTTTGATGGTCATTTTTCCTCCCTTTCTTTGTTAGCTGATTGAGACCACTTTAGATCTGAACGTAGAGATTTTGCTTTTTTTCTAGCATCATCTCTAAATTTAAAAAATTTATTAGGTTCCCACATTTGAAATGTTTTTCCTTGGCCAACAAATACAACTCGATCTTTTATTCCAGAATGATCTAAAAGTTTTTCTGGAAGTATTATTCTCCCTTCTGGATCAAAATTTAATTGGAATGAGTCTGCTAAAACTGATGTTGCAAAAACATCTCTATTTTCTTCAAATGGATTTAAAGTATCAATTGTATCGCTTAATTTTTCAATTCTACTCTGAGGACAAAACTCAATTGCAGTCGTAGTAAAGGATGGATAGCAGACAACGCTATTATAGCCTAATGAGGATAAGTGAGATCTAAAACTAGCAGGCACTGATACCCTGCCTTTTGAGTCTAGTTTGTTTTCGTAAGTAGATAAAAACATTTTTTAAAACAAATTTATCTCCATAAAAATTATTGATATTTAATATTAAATTTATCATTTATGGGATATCATGGGTTATAATGGTATTAAGTTTTTAGTCAAATAAATACATAATCAATCATAAAAAATCTTGTTCTCTAAATGTTCTAAAACGACTATTGGATTTTTTTTAAAAGGATCTATTTGCTGAATTTACGAGAATTTGGATCCAATCTTTATGTGGTTTGTAAAATAGCTCATGTCCACCTCCAACTTCTAAAACAATTTCTTTTGATTTGGTTTGAACCATTTTATCTAATGCTACTTTACATGACCCTGAGACCGCATCCGATCTATCATAGACAGAGATTAAATAACCTTTTGATCTAGAAGCTTTAGAGTTTGAAAACTCTACAGTTCCCCTTTCAAATTGTGAGCCTGCAAGACCACATCCTGCAAAATTTATATAAACAATATCAGAGTTTTGAATAATACTTGATGAAATCATCGATATAAGTCCACCCTTTGAGTGACCTGCAATTGTTATATTTTTTGGGATAACCCCTGCAGATAGAAGCTTGTTAACTTGCGACGCAACTTTATCGGCATACTCATTAGGATTTACAAAATTTCTAGTCTCTCCAATAACTACGAAACCTTTGCTAAATAACTCGCTCAAAATATCATTGTATCTATAATCTTGCGATCTTCTTCCTCCCCACTCCAATACAGCTCCATACATATAAAAAAATATATTTTGCGTTTTTATCTATATTTTCCTCTACTTGTTGGAGTATTTTTGAGAAAGAATTTGTAGATATTAAAACTTTAAAAAAAAATATTAATAGAAATACTTTAAAAATTTTCTGCACTTTAAAATTTTTTGCCAGTTAATCTGTAAGCTGGGTTCTGTCATTGAAAGTAGTAATTTATCTAGACTAGTTGTTACCAACTAGCTCAAGCGACCAACCCAAACAACTCATCCAAGATCAGACTAGACTCTAATTACTTAAAGTCATGTTGTTTCTATTTGGTCTTGCTCCCAGTGGGGTTTTCCATGCGAATTTTGTTACCAAAATTCCGGTGCGCTCTTACCACACCTTTTCACCCTTGCCTTGATAAGGCGGTTTATTTTCTGTGGCACTATCCCTGAGGTTACCCTCGCCAGCAATTAGCTGGCACTGTTATCTTGTGGAGCCCAGACTTTCCTCTTCGATTTAACGAAGCTACCACTCAATTAACTGGCAACTGCTTATACCGTAAAAGTAACATCTTTTCAACCTAAGAATGTAATTTAACTAAATTTCTTAAAATTAAATAACATTCTTGGTCGAAATAGCCACTTATAAGATTTTGTCTAAATCTTCTTTGGAAAGCTTTGGTAAAGTAAAAGAAATTTTTGTTTGATAGGTTTTTAAAAGTATATCCTATTTTTTTTGCTAAATTTATTATTTCTGTATTACTTGCTTTTCCTATAATTTTTTTTCTTCTATAATGTTTTAAAATTTCCTCTTCTAAATTATGGAAAATTCCAACATCTTGTAATGAAAGTAATTTCCAAGGAAACTTTTCGCCAGGATCTATTTTCCTACTGGGCGCTACATCAGAATGTCCAATAATATTTATATTTTTAATTTTAAATTTTTTTTTTAATTTTTTTAAAAGTATTATTAGATTTCTAATCTGTGCTTTTGAAAATTTTTGATAACCAAAATCATGTCCCTTATTTTCTAATTCTATACCTACAGAGTTTTTGTTAATATTTTTAACCCCACGCCATGCAGAAACACCAGCGTGCCAAGCAATATCTCTTGGTTTTACTAACTCTAATACTCTTCCAGATCTCGATATTACGTAATGAGAGCTTACCTCAGAGTTCAGATCTTTTAATCTATCAACTGCAGATTGAAAATTTTTCATTCCAGTATAATGAATAATCAAAAACTCAATATTTCTTACCTTTTTTGAGGCTTTAAAGTTTGGAGATCTTGAAAAAATAATGTTCATTTTATTGAAACTTTAAGATGAAATTGCTGTTTTTTATTGCCATTTTTAATACTTTAAAAAATAGAATAAGTGTATATACGAAAGCGAAATGTTTAAGAGATTAGGAATAATAGCACTAATACTTACCTTCTTGAGTCTAAGTTCTCAAAACTTAAGAGCTAATGAAAAAATTACTGAATGTGCTGAAGGTTTTAGTAGGGCTATGTTTAGCTTTAACATGGGCTTAGATAAGGTAATCATAAAACCTATAGCTCAGCTATACTCATTTTTGCCAGTTGGCGTTAGGGAAAGTATTAACAATGCTCTTCTCAATATAGAGTCGACAGTGTCTTTTCCAAATCAAATTCTTCAGGGAAATTTTAATGATGCTGGTTTAACTCTTGGAAGATTTTTAATTAACTCAACAGTTGGTATTGCAGGAATTTTTGATCCTGCAAGCGCACTTGGTCTTGCAAAGCCAAATAGAGAAGACTTTGGACAAACATTTGGTGCATGGGGTGTAGGACAAGGATGTTACATAGTCCTTCCAGTATTAGGTCCAACAACTCCAAGAGATGGGGTTGGTAGAGCGCTTGGTATTTTTGGTGATTACTTTTATATGGTAACAGTTGGTGATACGAAATTTTTAGGAAATAGTGTTGAGGAGCATTGGTATTGGTATGAGATGTCAACCGATGTGGTGAACTTCAGAGCACAGAATATAAAAAGTTTTGAAAACTTAGAAAAAAATTCTTTAGATCTGTATGCTGCTGTTAAGAGTTTATATCTTCAAAAAAGAGAAAATCTTGTGAGAAATGCTAAATCATCAGACGGTCTTTACGGTGGTAAAGAGGATGATTGGAAAGACATCAAGTAATTAAAAAAAACCTGTGCTAAAAAAGATTTTAAAATCTTTAGTTTTATTTTTTTTAATATTTCCAACTTATACTTTTGCAACTGATACGAATGCAGAATTATTTGTATCAAAACTATCAAACGATGCAAAAGTAATTCTATTAAATAAATCAAGTGACAATCAGGCAAGACTAAAACAATTAGATGGTCTCTCACTGAACAATGTAGACCTTGATGCTGTTGCTAACTATACACTTGGTGAATATAGACAAAAATTAAGTGATGGCGAAAAAAGTACATTTAATAGATTATTTAAAGATTATTTCGTAAAAAATGTTTCATCTAAACTTAATGATTTTGCGGATCAGGATTTAAAAGTACTTGGATCAAAAAAACTTAATGAAACCAATATTGTAGTTAATACAAAGATTTTTTCAAAAAAAGATGGTCAGGAAATTATTGTTGATTGGAGAATATATTTTAGCAACAATAAATACTTAGTCAGAGATCTTGTTGTTGAAGGTCTTTCTCTTGCAAGAACACAGAGGGAAGAATTTGCGTCAATTTTGGTTTCTAAAGGCTTTCCTGAGTTAGTAAAAATCTTAGAAAATTATATTAAATCAAATTAATTTGGTGGGCCCGACTGGGATCGAACCAGTGACAGCCCCGTTATGAGCGGGGGGCTCTAACCATCTGAGCTACAGGCCCGATAGGATATAACACTAAATAAAAATTTAATTAATAATAAAATTAAGCTTCAAAAAAGCTTTTTAATTGTCTTGATCTGGTTGGATGTTTTAGTTTTCTAAGAGCTTTAGCTTCAATTTGCCTAATTCTTTCTCTGGTTACTGAAAACTGCTGTCCAACTTCTTCTAAGGTATGATCTGTATTCATTCCAATTCCAAATCGCATTCTAAGAACCCTTTCCTCTCTTGGAGTTAGAGTTGCAAGAACTTTTGTAGTCGTTGATCTAAGTCCGGACTGTATTGCAGCATCAACTGGGATTAATGCATTCTTATCCTCAATAAAATCGCCCAAACTAGTATCTTCTTCGTCACCAACTGGCGTTTCAAGTGAAACTGGTTCTTTTGCAATTTTTAAAACTTTTCTCACTTTATCTAATGGCATGGCGAGTTTTTTTGACAACTCCTCTGGAGTTGGCTCTCTTCCAAATTCAGCAAGCATCTGTCTTGAAGTCCGCACAATCTTATTAATAGTTTCAATCATATGAACAGGAATACGAATAGTTCTTGCTTGGTCAGCTATGGATCGTGTGATTGCTTGTCTAATCCACCACGTTGCGTAGGTAGAAAACTTATAACCCCTTCTATACTCAAATTTATCAACCGCCTTCATCAGTCCAATATTTCCTTCTTGAATTAGATCTAAGAACTGCAATCCTCTATTTGTATATTTTTTTGCAATTGAAATAACTAATCTAAGATTAGCTTCAATCATTTCTTTTTTGGCTATTCTGGACTCTCGTTCTCCTTTTTTAATTTTATTAACTAATACTTTAAAATCAGAGACTGGAAGACCAATATCTTTACTTATAGTAATAAGTTTATTCTTAATATTATCGTAATCTTTTTTCTCCTTAGTAAAAAAAGTCTTCCATTTTTTATTTTCACTTAAAAAATTTTCAAAATTTGGATTAATTTCGTTACCTACATAAAACTTAATAAACTCTTCTCTAGGAATTCCATGTTTAGACGCTAGTCGTAAAAGCTCGCCATCAAAATTTATAAGTTTTTTATTTTCGGCATAGTTTAGCTGAACTAATTCATCTTGTGTTACAGGGTTAAGTTGCAACTGCAGTATATCTTTACTAATTTCTTCTTTAACCGCTTGATAGTTTTTCTCTTTACTTGGAGAAAGTTTTGATTTTGCAAGTACAGCATCAAGTTTTTCTTTTTGATATGCAATTAATTTTTTATAACTTTTACATATCTGATCGAATGTTTTTAAAATTTTAGGTTTTAATTCAATCTCAAGTGCGGCAAGGGATATATTGTACTCATCTGCTTCCTCAATTGCTTCTTTTTCTTCGCCTTCTCCTTTGTTATTCTGATCTTTTTTAGTTTCTTTTTCTGTATCTTTAATCTGCTTTGCTGCTAGGGATTTCGTAAATTCTTCATCATCTAAATAATTAGAATCAAGATCAATAATATCTCGAACAAGCATTTCATTATTATTAAGCTTGTCTTTCCATTCAAAAACTTTTTTTGCTGTTATTGGGCTTTCTGCAAGAGCTGAAACCATTACATATTTCCCAGCCTCAATTCTTTTTGCAATCGCAATCTCGCCTTCTCTGGATAAAAGTTCAACTCCACCCATCTCTCTAAGATACATTCTGATTGGATCATCAGATCTTTCAGATTTTTTTTCTTCTTTGGGTGTTTCTTCTTTACTTTTTACTTTATATTCAGATTTTTCTTTTACTAAAGTTATTAGATTGTCAAAAATTAGTAGAATTGATTTCTCTAAGCTTTCTGTATTAGCGTTTCTTTTACCTAAAGATTTTTTTAATTCCTCGTGAGTTATAAAGCCCCTAAGCTTGCCTTTTTCTAATAATTTTTCAAAGGATTTTGAAATCAGCTTTTCTGCTTTCACAATAACACTCTAATGTATGAAGTTAGCCACACATATATAGTATTGCTAATTTAAAATACTAGAGCTTTTTGGACTGTAAAATCTCGTTTTTTAAAGCTAAAAATTCATTGTATTGGGCTTCGGTCATATTCTTAGAAAGCGATTCTTGTGCTTTGATTAAAAGGCTTTGATCCTTAATAAATTTAATTTGTTGGATGATATCTTCAAAGAATATGTCAAATTTTTCCTGACTTAAATTTTGACCTATATGCTTAAACACTGATGCTTCATTAATATCATCTATGGTATTTTGAAACCCACGCTCAATTAAATTATTTAAAAAATCTTGCCGTACAAAATCTTGTCTTGATTTTAAAAAATCTTCTATTGGAACTTTCATCTTCTCAAGACTTGCTTTGGCGAAGGAAAAATTCCTTATGGTATCAAGGTGCTTAATGCAAAGCTTTGGGTTTTGAATGCATAGATAAACTAGAGAAAGTTCTTTAATCTCAATTTCGCTAGAGTTAGATATTCTTGATGCAAGTTTCTTGGTTATATTTAGGGGCTTAGCTAATTTATTATTTTTTTTATAAAAATTTTCAAAAATCTGATTTTTAAAATAGCTTAAATAATGTTTTCCAATTGTCTCGTCTTGAACTGATTTAGAAATAGCTGTTAACTTTTTTTCAAGGCCTGCGATATTTTCTGGAGATAACGACTCGATACTTTCTACATTGGATTGAAAGATAAAATCTGCAATTTCAATTCTATTTTTCAAATATTTTAAAAAGTTTTCTAATTTTTTAGACTTTATAAAACTATCTGGGTCAAATCCTGTGGGCAGTAGTAAAAAAGATAAGGAGTATTCTGGTTTGATAAAACAAATAAGTTTTTCTGCAATTTTTTCAGCAGCAGCTCTGCCGCTTTTATCTCCATCATAACAAATAATAACTTTTCTAAAATTTTTCCAAAGTATGTTTAGATGAAACTCTGTCATAGCTGTTCCAAGCGTTGCAACAACATTTTTAAATCCGGCTTGGTAAAGAGAGATGGCATCCATATACCCCTCGACCACAACAACTTCATTTGAAGTTTTATTCTCAACTTTTGCAAAATTTAAATTGTATAAATTAAAACTTTTTTTAAAGAATTCTGTCTCTGGAGAATTTATATACTTTGCTAAAAAATTTTTACTTAAAGCTCTTCCACCAAATGCAATTAGTTTATTTGACCAGTCGTAAATTGGAAACATTAACCTATTTCTAAAACGATCAACTAATATATTTTTCTTATCGTCTAAAAAAAATATTCCAGAGTCTATTAGCTCTTGTCTTGAAAATTTTGAAAATAGATGTTGATCTAGTCCATTCTCACCTGAAAAACCTATTTTAAATTTTGATATGGTTTCCTGATGAAGCTCACGCGATTTAACGTAATCTTGAACTTCTTTATTTTCAGAAAGATTTTTTTGATAGTGTGTTAAAGCCAGATTTAAAATTTCAGAATATTTTTCCCGATACGTTTCTCGCTTAATATCTGTTTCTGTAAATTTAAAAGGCTGCATTCCAGCTTTAGCAGCAAGCTTTCTAACTGCATCTCCAAAAGTTAACTTTTCAATCTTCACTAAAAAATCAAAAATATTTCCATGCTCTCCTGAGCTAAAGCAGTGATAAAAACCTTTCTCATCGTTAATTGTAAACGAAGGTGTTTTTTCATTTGTAAATGGAGATAGGCCAATAAACTCTTTTCCCCGTCGCTTAAGTTTTACACTCTGACCTACGACGTCGGATACTTTTATTCTCTGTTTAATTTCTTCCAAATACTCTTTTGGATATTTCATCATTTGTTTAACAAGCTTTTTAAAATAACTCCTGCCTTTGCAAAATCTAGTGTACTTGCGTATTTAGCTTTTAAAATTCCCATTACTTTTCCCATATCTTTAATGCTTGAAGCGTTTGAACTCTTAACTGCTTCTTCACAAACTTTTTTTGTCTCAGCATCATCAAGTTGTTTTGGCAAAAAAGATTGTATTATTTGAATTTCTTTTTCTTCCTTTTCAGAAAGATCGTTTCTTGAGGCTTTTTTATAGATTTCTAAAGACTCTTTTCTTTGTTTAAGCATCTTATTTAATACCGTTACAACATCTTCATCCTTTAAATTTTTGTCTGCTGCAGTTCTTTTTTCTATTTCCTTATCTTTAAGCGCTGCAACAACCAGTCGTAACGTTGCAACCTTATCTTTTTCTTGTTTCAAGGATGATTCTTTTAAACTTGAATTTATTTTTTCGAGCAAGCTCATAATTTAAATTACTCTATAAAATCTATTGCTCAAAAGAAAATATCAACGTTGACTATACTTTACCCTTTTTATAGTGTGCGCAAACTTTGAATTTTATTTAGAGTACTAACTTATGGGTTGTATTTGCCTAAGAAAGATTTAGTTAGCAACCAATTAAAAAAAAAATATTTCAATCATAATTCTATTTTAGTTCTTGAAGATGGAGAGAGTTTTCCAGGATTTGGCATTGGATTTGAAGGAATTTCATCTGGTGAAATTTGTTTCAATACTTCAATTACAGGCTATCAAGAAATTTTAACTGACCCATCGTATGCTGGGCAAATTATAAATTTTACATTTCCGCACATTGGAAATGTTGGTGCAAATCATGAGGATCTTGAATGTGAGAAGGCGTGGGTTAAAGGTGCAATATTTAATACAAAAGTAACTACAGCTTCAAACTTTAGGGCGATAGAAAATTTAGATGCTTGGCTAAAAAAAAATAAAATCACTGCTATTTGCGATGTGGATACTAGAAAACTAACGCTTAAAATTAGAGAAGAAGGACCTCAAAGAGCGTCAATTTTTTATCATAAAACCAAAAAATTTAATGTTAAAGAAATACTTAAGCTTACTAGAAAACTTCCTAAACTTGAAAAAATAGATCTAACACAAGAAGTTACGTGTAAAAAACCTTATGAGTGGACAGGGGTAAAACTTTGGAATCTTAAAGGTTATCCAAAACAAAATAAATTTAACTTACATATTGTTGCAATTGATTATGGAATTAAAACTAATATTCTTAGAAATTTTTCAGAACTAGGCTGCAAGGTCACTGTAGTCCCTTCAACCATAAGCTCTGAAGAAATCATTAATATAAAACCTGATGGAGTTTTTTTATCAAACGGTCCTGGAGATCCTGATAAAACAGGAAAGTATGCGGTTAAAACTATAAGAAATATTTTAGATAAAAAAATTCCAGTCTTTGGAATTTGTCTTGGCCATCAACTGCTTGCATTAAGTCTTGGAGCTAAAACGAAAAGAATGCACCAAGGGCATAGAGGTGCAAATCATCCTGTTAAAAACTTAGATGAAAATAAAGTTGAAATTACAAGCCAAAATCATGGGTTTGAAGTTGTAAAAAAAACTATCCCTAAAGATGTTGAGGTCACACATTTATCTCTATTTGATAATTCCATTGAAGGAATAAAATCAAAAACAAAACCAGCTTTTTCAGTTCAATACCATCCTGAAGCATCACCGGGTCCACACGATAGTAATTATCTTTTTCAAAAATTTGTAAATTTAATTCAGGAGAATAAACGTGCCTAAAAGAACTGATATTAAATCCATACTTATTATAGGAGCTGGGCCTATTGTCATAGGACAGGCTTGTGAGTTTGATTATTCAGGTACACAAGCGTGTAAAGCTTTGAGAGCTGAAGGGTACAGAATAATTTTAATCAACTCAAATCCTGCAACTATTATGACGGATCCTGATGTTGCAGATAAAACTTATATTGAGCCAATCACTTTAGAAATTATTGAAGAAATTATTAAAAAAGAAAAACCAGACGCAATACTTCCTACCATGGGAGGACAAACCGCACTCAATGCCGCAATGTTACTTAAAAAAGAAGGAGTTTTAGAAAAATATAATGTTGAACTTATTGGAGCAAATTCTGAAGCGATTGAGAATGCTGAAGATAGGGAGAAATTTAAAAAAAACATGATTGAGGTTGGTCTTGAGTGTGCAAGATCAGCAATCTGTAGGTCCCTTGATG
This sequence comes from Candidatus Pelagibacterales bacterium, assembly GCA_016882225.1. GTDB lineage: Bacteria > Pseudomonadota > Alphaproteobacteria > Pelagibacterales > Pelagibacteraceae > Fontibacterium > Fontibacterium africanum. The sequence goes on along the minus strand of VHCA01000006.1, from coordinate 12,415 downwards.
AAGCAAAGTCAGCCTTAAAAATTATTGGTCTTCCTACAATTATTAGACCATCATTTACACTTGGTGGCTCTGGAGGTGGAATTGCAAATACTGAAGCAGAATATCTTAAAATAGTAGAGCATGGTCTTGATTTATCTCCAACCCATGAAGTTTTAATTGAAGAGTCTTTGCTTGGTTGGAAAGAATTTGAAATGGAAGTTGTGAGAGATAAGAACGATAACTGTATCATTGTCTGCTCTATCGAAAATTTAGACCCTATGGGAATTCATACGGGCGACTCCATCACTGTAGCTCCTGCCCTAACGCTAACTGACAAAGAATATCAATTGATGAGAGATGCATCATTTAAATGTATTAGAAAAATTGGAGTTGAGACTGGAGGATCTAACGTTCAATTCGCAATCAATCCTAAAAATGGAAGAATGATTATTATTGAAATGAACCCAAGGGTTTCAAGATCATCTGCACTTGCTTCAAAGGCTACAGGTTTTCCAATTGCAAAAGTTGCTGCAAGACTTGCTGTGGGTTATTCGCTTGATGAATTAAAAAATGAAATAACAGAGACAACGCCTGCAAGCTTTGAACCAACTATTGATTATGTAGTTACTAAAATTCCAAGATTTGCTTTTGAAAAATTTAAAAATGCAGAACCTATCCTTGGAACTGCAATGAAAAGTGTTGGAGAGGTTATGTCTATTGGAAGAAATTTTAAAGAGTCGCTTCAAAAAGCACTAAGCTCATTAGAGATAGGACTTCATGGTTTAGATCCAATAGATGAAATTTCAAATGAAGACTTAAATAAAAAAATTGAAGAGAGAACACCACAAAAAATACTTTATATTGCTGAAGCTTTTAGAAGAAATTTTTCCATAGATAAAATTTATGAACTTTCAAAAGTTGATAAATGGTTTTTAGAACAGATTGTTGAAATTGTTGAGATTGAAAAGGACATTAAAAAAGGCAATGTTTTAAAAGATAAAAATGTATTAGCCTTTATTAAATCGCAAGGTTTTACTGATAAAAGAATAGCCAATCTTCTAAAGTCAACTTCTGAAAAGGTTAGAGATACTAGAAAGAAATTTAAAATCCATCCTATTTATAAAAAAATAGATACTTGTGCTGGAGAATTTAATTCTAAAACTCCTTACATGTATTCAACCTATGACCATTCAGATTTAAAATCATGCGAGTCAGATGTTTCAAAAAATAAAAAAGTTATAATCCTAGGATCAGGCCCCAATAGAATTGGGCAGGGTGTTGAATTTGACTATTGCTGCGTTCAAGCAAGTTACGCCTTAAATGAAATAGGTATTGAAACTATAATGGTTAACTGTAACCCTGAAACAGTTTCAACAGATTATGATACAAGCGACAGACTCTACTTTGAGCCTTTATCTGAAGAACATGTTTTAGAAATTGTCCATAAAGAACAAAACAAAGGTAAGCTTCTTGGAGTCATTGTTCAATTTGGAGGACAAACTCCGCTTAAATTATCCAAGTATTTACATAAGAATAAAGTTCCAATCTTAGGAACGCAGCTTTGGTCTATTGATTTAGCTGAGGATAGGGAAAAATTTAAAAATTTCTTAATTAAAAATAAATTACTGCAAGCAGACAGTGGCCTTGCAAGGTCTGAAGAACAAGCAATTACAATTGCAAAAAAAATTGGCTTTCCACTTGTCATAAGACCATCTTACGTTCTTGGCGGAAGAGCGATGGAAATTGTTTATGATAATGAACAGTTAAAAAAATATATTAAGGAAGCAGTACGTGTGTCGGGTGATGATCCGGTATTAATTGATAGATTTATTAATAATGCAATTGAGGTTGATGTTGATGCAATCTCTGATGGGAAAGATGTTTTTATTGCAGGAATTATGGAACATATTGAAGAAGCTGGAATTCATTCTGGAGATAGTGCCTGTTGTATTCCTCCCTATTCCCTTCCTGAAAAAATAATTAAAAAATTAACTGAACAGACAAAAAAAATAGCTTTTGGATTAAACGTTATTGGACTTGTTAACATTCAGTATGCAATTAAAGACGATCAAATTTACGTTTTAGAAGTTAATCCTAGAGCAAGTAGAACGGTACCGTTTGTTGCAAAAGCAATAGGTCTTCCTGTTGCAAAAATTGCAACAAAAATTATGGCAGGGTTTAAATTATCAAAATTAAAACTTAATAAAAAAACACATAATCTTTACTCTGTAAAAGAAGCTGTGTTCCCGTTTAATAAATTTCCAGGGGTAGACACCCTTTTAGGGCCTGAAATGAAATCTACAGGAGAGGTTATGGGGATTGATAAAACTTTTGGACTAGCTTTTGCAAAAAGTCAGTTTGCAATTGGAAATAAGATTCCAAAGAATGGTATAGCTTTTATTTCGGTTAAAGATGGAGATAAAAAATATATTACAAAAATAGCAAAAGATTTAAAGCAACTTGGATTTGAAATTTTAGGAACAAGTGGGACAGAAAAATTTTTAAATGATGCTGGAGTTGAATGTAAAAAAGTTAATAAAGTACTTGAGGGAAAACCTCATATTGAGGATGCTTTAAACCAGAAGAAAATTGCACTGGTTATAAATACTACGGAAGGAAAACAATCTATTGTAGACTCGTATTCTTTAAGAAGAGCGGCACTTACTACGAATACTCCTTTTTACACAACAATTGCCGGTGCTAATGCAATATGCGAAGCTATAAAATCAATAAAAAGTTCAAAGCTTGAAGTAAAAGCTATTCAGGATATTTAATTTACTTTCCAATCAGTCTTAAAAGTAACGTAGTTCACTTGTAAACATCTTCTATCTCTCTTAATGCTTTTCTTTTCTAATCCATGCCAAGTATTTGGCCCTGATGCAAAAACATAGCCATAGTTATTTTTAAAAGGAACTGTTTTTACAACTTTCATATTGCTGTCATAAAAATCTGTCCCAAGTTCTTCATTTTCAATGTTTCCAGGATTTGCAAAAAGTAAACAAGACATTAATTTTTCTTTAATATCGCAGTGTGGTTTTAGCCAAAAGCCAACTCTATCTGCAATAATTTCAACTCTTACATAGGCGTTTGATAAATCTCGGTTAATCTTTGATCCTACAAACTTAGCAGTTTCTTTGTTGCAAAGTTCATCAATAAATTTTTTTAAATGTGGATAGGTTTTATAATTTTCTACATTTACAAATTCTCTAATTTTTCCAGCAGCACCACCTGATGCATCACCTTTCCTATAATCCCCGCTCCCACCATCTACAGCTCTCGTTCCATCATAGTTAAGTTTCATATCTGCAACTTTTGCACCACAAATTTCATCAATCTGACCATCGGTTAAAGGTTTGGTAAGTTCAAAATGGTCGAAGGGGAATGAAGAATGAACTGATCTTGATTTAAAAGACTCTAGAAAACTCATGAATTATTTTAACCTTTCTTTTATAATTTTTCCAATACGATTTGTCTCCTCTAAAGCAGTATAACTCCATGTCTCAATTTTATCTCCTAGATCTCGAGTAATACCTTTTGCTTTAAAACTATCAAAAAAATATTGAAATCTTTTATTAGCCCTTAAAGGTTTCATCATGCCAACAAAAATTGGCTTTTGTGTGATTGCGCATTCAGAAATCATAGACGTTGAATCGCAGGTTACAATTAAATAGTTAGAAATTTTTAACGAAGACAAATAAGCCTCCTTACTCACTTCGCTAACAATCGTTGCTTTATCCAAAAAATAATTTTTTGCAAAATCAATGGATGATGGAGGAGTTCTCCTTGATGCTATGATAATTAGTGAAAAATTATTATCTAAAAAAATCTTTTGGATTTGTAAGAAAATTTTCTCTAAATCTAAATTTGAAAACTCATAATATCTATTAGGTCCTCCTAAAATTAATGTAACTATTTTATTTCCATCTTTGATATTCTTAAAATAATTTGAGGAATTTAAAATTTCATCCTTTGTTAAATAATGTAAAGCCCCAAAGGTTGATATAACATTTTCACCTTGTATCTGGTCGTGTTCTGGTGCAACAACTAAATCAAATTTTGAAAAATCAATTTTAGGATTTTGAATATGGATATTGAAATGATTTGGATTTTCTTTTTTTAAAATAAGAGAGGAGATAATACTATTTTTTCCACAGCTTATAAGCAGTGTTGGTTCTGTTAAATTTGGAAGATCATCGCTTACAACACCCCTTCTAACAGGTACAAAATTGATAGGTATTTTTTTCCAAAAGCTTTTTAAGTTTACGTTGCAATGTTTAAAATTAATTCCAAGTGCCTTTGCAAGACCCTCAACCTGCGAGATCATCCCATGGGCACCTTCGGTTAGTAGCAGACAACTATTGAAACGCATTGTTTTAATATTATTTATATATAAGTATTAATTTTGTTAGATTCATGAATACAAATACAGCTCATAAATTAATTATCATTGGATCTGGACCCGCTGGTTACACTGCTGCAATTTATGCTGCAAGGGCAATGTTAAATCCGATTGTTATTGCAGGGTCACAGCCTGGAGGCCAGATGACAATAACAAGCGATGTTGAAAACTATCCAGGGTTTGCTGATATCGTGCAGGGCCCGTGGCTGATGGAACAAATGCGATTACAGGCTGAGCATGTTGGTACTAAATTCATTCAAGATCATATTAATAAAGTAAACTTAAAAAAAGCTCCTTTTGAAATTGAAGGGGATGATGGAAAATATTTTGCAAAAAGTATTATTATTGCAACTGGAGCTCAGGCACGATGGCTAGGCTTACAATCTGAAGAAAAATATAAGGGATTTGGTGTATCGGGCTGTGCTACTTGCGATGGTCCGTTTTATAAGAATAAAGATGTTGTGGTGGTTGGAGGTGGAAACTCTGCGCTAGAAGAATCTTCTTTCCTAACTAATTTTGCAAAAAAAGTTACAGTCATTCACAGAAGAGATGCATTTAGAGGAGATAAACTTTTACAAAAAAAACTTTTAGATAATCCAAAAGTAAATGTTGTTTGGGATAGCGTTATTGAAGATGTTATTGGTACAGAAAATCCTAAAGGAGTTACTGCAGTTAAAATTAAAAACATAAAAACAAATCAAAGCACAACCCTTGCAACGCATGGATTATTTGTTGCAATTGGTCATGATCCTGCAACAAAAGTTTTTAAAGATCAGATTAATATGGATAAAGATGGTTATATAATAACTGCAAACGACTCTACAAAAACCAATATTCCAGGAGTATTTGCTGCAGGAGATGTGAGGGATAGAACGTATAGACAGGCTGTAACAGCTGCTGGAATGGGGTGTATGGCTGCGCTTGAGGCTGAAAAATATTTATCAGCTCACTAACTTAAGCTCTCACAAAACTTTCTAATTTTTAAAATTGCTTTTTGAAGTTCGTTCATGGATGTTGCGTAGGATATTCTAAAGTACCCTTCAAGACCGAATGCTGAACCTTGAACCACTGCAACACCTTCTTGATCGAGAAGATTGCTTACAAAATCTGTATCAGTTTTAATTATTGTCCCAGCAACTGTTTTTTTACCCATCGTATTTTTACAGCTTGGAAATACATAAAAAGCTCCCTTAGGATTAACGCAGCTTAATCCTTTAATAGAGTTAAGTTCTTTTACAACATAATCTCGTCTCTTCTTAAACTCTGCACTTCTTTCTTTAATAAAACTCTGTGTTCCATTTAACGCCTCAACTGCAGCTGCTTGACTGATGGAACTTGGATTTGTTGTTGATTGTGATTGTAGCTTTGAAACTGCCTGAATAATTTCTTTGCTTGCAGCGCCATAGCCTATTCTCCAGCCAGTCATAGAGTAAGATTTGCTAACTCCATTAACTATTACAGTCCTGTTTCTTAAATCTTCAGCAACTTCTAAAATATTTATAAATTTATCATCGTTCGACCGATTATCTTCCTCATAAAAAATATGTTCATAAATATCATCCGTTAGAATGTAAACATGAGGATGTTTTTTTAAAACTTTTACAATATCCGTAAGTTCAGATCGCAAATAACACATGCCTGTTGGATTGCCTGGGGAATTTAAAATAAACCATTTTGTTTTTTTAGTAATCGCTTTCTCAAGTAACTCCCCATTAATTTTAAAATTATATTTTTCACCACACTCAACTATTTTAGGAACGCCTCCTGCAAGTAAAACAATATCTGGGTAAGATACCCAGAATGGGGATGGAATAATAACTTCATCTCCAGGATTAACGGTTGCAAGAATACAGTTATAAATAACCTGTTTACCGCCTGTTCCAACTGTGATGTTTTCGGTTTTAAATTCTAAATTATTTTCTCTCTTAAATTTTTGTACAATTGCTTTTTTAAGATCAGGAGTTCCATCAACTGCCGTATATTTTGTATCACCCTTATTAATTGCTTTAATCGCGGCTTGTTTAATATTGTCTGGAGTGTCAAAATCAGGTTCGCCTGATGATAACGTTATAACCTCTTTTCCCTGCTCTTTTAACTCTCGGGCTTTTTGGGTGATTGCAACTGTTGGTGAGGCTTTTATTCTGGATAAAGAAGTTGATACTATGGACATTTTTAATAAGTTAGGCCCGAAATGAGCTCAGAGCATAGTATTACATTAGATAGAAATACAAAAGCAATTTCTAAAAAACTAGAGGGTGGAAAAAAATTTAAAATTACCACAGACTATAAACCTGCTGGAGATCAACCTAAGGCGATAGGTTTTTTAAAAGAACAAATTCAAAATTCAAAACGCAATCACGTTTTACTCGGAGTAACGGGGAGTGGAAAAACTTTTACTATGGCAAAAGTGATAGAAGAATTAAACCGTCCTGCCTTGATTCTGGCGCCAAATAAAACCTTAGCAGCGCAGCTATATGGGGAGATGAAAAGTTTTTTTCCTGAAAATGCTGTTGAGTATTTTGTATCGTACTATGATTATTACACACCTGAAGCGTATGTTCCAAGAACTGACACTTATATTGAAAAAGAAGCATCGATTAACGAGCAGATAGATAGAATGCGGCACTCTGCAACACGATCGCTTCTTGAAAGAGATGATGTCGTAATTGTATCAAGCGTTAGCTGTATTTATGGATTAGGCTCTGTGGAGTCTTACTCTAAAATGACTTTAACTTTTAGGAAGAATGAGGTTTTTGAAAGAGATAAATTAATTCGGTCCCTTGTTGAGTTACAATACAAACGTAATGATCAAAATTTTTACAGAGGTACATTTAGAGTTAGAGGTGAAAATATTGAAATATTTCCATCACACTTAGAAGATCAGGCATGGAGAATTTCTTTAGATACTAATAATGTAATTGTTAAAATTAAGTGCTTTGATCCTTTAACAGGAAACGATACGGAAGAAGTTAATGTTGCAAAGCTGTATGGAAATTCACACTACATAACCCCAAGACCTACGGTACAAAATGCAATTAAAGAAATTAGAAATGAATTAGTTGAAACATTAGAGAGGTTTAGAAAAGAGAATAAATTACTAGAAGCACAGAGACTTGAGGAGAGAACAAGGTTTGATCTGGAAATGATTGAAGCAACAGGTGCGTGCGCGGGAATTGAGAATTATTCAAGATTTTTGTCTGGAAGAAAACCTGGCGAACCACCCCCAACATTGTTTGAATACTTGCCTGACAATTGTTTAGTTTTTGTTGATGAAAGTCACGTAACCGTCCCGCAACTTCATGGAATGTATAAGGGAGACCACACTAGAAAAAAAACATTATCTGATTATGGTTTTAGACTTCCATCGTGCATGGACAATAGACCTTTAAAATTTGAAGAGTGGGATATGATGAGGCCGCAGACCATATTTGTATCAGCAACACCAAGTGAATGGGAATTTACACAAACTAAGGGAGAATTTGCAGAACAGATTATAAGACCAACTGGACTAATAGACCCTGAAGTTTTCATAAGGCCTGCAAAGAACCAAGTTGATGACTTACTTGGTGAATGTCTTGAGGTTATAAAAAACAAACAAAGAATTCTTGTAACAACTCTAACAAAAAAAATGGCAGAGGATTTGACAGAGTACTTAGATGAAAATGGAATTAAAGTTAGATACATGCACTCCGATATCGATACATTGGAGAGGATTGAAATTATTAGAGATCTTAGACTTGGAATATTTGATGTTTTAGTTGGCATCAACTTACTTCGTGAAGGTTTAGATATTCCAGAATGTGCACTGGTTGCAATTCTAGATGCAGATAAAGAAGGATTTTTACGATCAGAAATTTCTTTAATACAAACTATTGGACGAGCTGCAAGAAATGTGGATGGAAGAGTTATACTGTATGCTGATAAAGAAACTGAAAGTATAAAAAAAGCAATAGCTGAGACAAATAGAAGAAGGCAGAAGCAGTTAGACTATAATAAAAAAATGGGAATAACGGCTACATCAATAAAGACAAAAATTAATGACATATTGGAAGGTATTTATGAGAAGGATTATGTAAGTTTTAGTGATGATATTCCTGCAGGGGATAATCTAAAAAAACATCTCAAAGCACTTGAAAAAGACATGAGAGTTGCTGCAGATAATCTTGAATTTGAAACGGCTGCAAAAATTAGAGATGAAATACGACAGTTACAAAAGTATGAGCTTGAAATTAATGTAAGTAATAAAGTTAAAATTTATAATGAGAGTATTATTAAAGGTAGGTCAACACAGGGAAAAGCAGGAATGAGAGCTAGAAGAAGATAATGTATAATACGGTTTTAATAACAGGAGCTGCTAAAAGAATTGGTGAAAACCTTGCATTACACTTTGCAAAAAACGGTTGGAATATTGCTATACACTTTAATAAATCCGCATCCTCTGCAAAAAAATTAAAAAACACCATCCAATCTTATGGGGTGGATTGTATTACGATTAAAGCAGATCTTTCAAATTTAAACCAAGTAAAAAATATTTTAAAAAAAATTAAAAAAGAACTTGGATCTTTAAACTGTATTATTAATAACGCATCCATATTTGAAAATGATGATATTTTAAACTTTACCGATAAAAGTTACCAAAAGCATCAAAACGTAAATTTTTTAGCACCAGTGCTACTCTCAAGAGAATTTGCAAAAATGAAGGGACATACAAAGTTAAATTCAGTTATAAATATTCTAGATCAACGTGTATTTAAATTAACCCCTTATTTCTTCTCCTACACCATTTCAAAAACATCCTTAATGACGTTTACAAAAGTTGCAGCCATGAAATTTGCACCTCACATAAGAGTGAATGGAGTTGCACCTGGTCCTACGTTAAAAAATGTTAGACAAAGTAATTTACACTTTAATAAGCAAGGAAAAAATACGTTGCTTAAAACTAAAGTGAGTATGGATGATATTTGCAAAACAGTATATTTACTTGCAAACTCAGAAAGTATTACAGGACAAGTTATAGCAGTTGATTCAGGTCAAAGTTTAAACTTTAAAACCCCTGATCTTATTGGAGTTAAGGAATGAAAAGAAAGACTAATATTATTCCCTTCATCAACGTAGTTAAAAAAAGAAGTAATGAAATTGTATTTGTAAAAAACTTAATCTTAAAACCTATCATAGGCTATCATGCATATGAGAAGATAAGGCCTCAAAAGATTAGATTAAATATTCAAATTCTTAATAGTAAAAAGAAAGTTGAGGATGGTAATTTAAGGACGATTATAAATTACGAAGAGGTTGTAGAACTTGTTAAAAAACTACTGTTACGAAAATATAATTTTTTAGAAAGTTTTGCGGAGGATTTTTTTAAGAATATTTTTAAGAATAAATATGTGGAAAGTGCTGTGTTAAAGATTGAAAAACTTGAAGTAATTAAGGAAGCAGAGTCCGTTGGAATAGAGTTCTTCAAACAGAGAGAAGAATATGAAAAGTCTTGATTCTGGACGTGAAATAATCAAGCATAAAGCTCAGTTCGTCTCAAACGGTCCTGGCGTGTATCAGATGATTGGTGAAAAAAATAAAATCATCTACATTGGAAAAGCAAAAAACCTTCCAAATAGGCTTAAAAGTTATGTAAGCGATAAGTTTTTACCCATTCGCACAGAGCGGATGATTGCCTCAACAAAAAATCTTGAATTTATTGCAACACAAAATGAGGCTGAGGCGCTTTTACTTGAGTCAAATCTTATTAAAAAACACCAGCCAAGATATAATATTCTTTTAAAGGACGACAAAAGCTTTCCCTACATCCAAATTAGAAAATCTCACGCTTACCCACAGCTAACTAAGTTTAGAGGAAAGCAAAATGAAAAAGATGCATTCTTTGGACCTTTCGCATCAAGTGGATCTGCGGGTTGGACGATAAAGACTCTTCAAAAAGTATTTCAGCTTAGGGTATGTGATGACACTGTATTTAGTAACAGAAAAAGACCCTGCATTCTCTATCAAATAAAACGCTGTTCAGCACCTTGTACAAATGAAGTTAGCAAAGAAGAATATGAAAGATTAGTGGATGATACCGTAAATTTTTTAGAGGGAAAATCTAGTAACATTCAAAAAAAACTTGCAAATGAAATGGAGGTACAAAGTACAAAACAACATTATGAAAAAGCTGCATCTTTAAGGGATAGGATTAAAGCGTTAACACAAATACAAAATACGCAGCAGATTAACGAAAATAATTTTAACAATGCAGATTTAATTGTCTGCTTTCAAAAAAATAATACCACCTGTATTGAAGTCTTTTTTTACAGATCTAAACAAAACTGGGGTAACCAAGCCTTTTTTCCAAAGCATGAGGCGGATGATAAGGTTGATGCTATTTTATATTCTTTCATTACGCAGTTTTATGAAAACAAAATTCCACCAGAGCAAATTATAATTAATAATACGGTGGAAGGTCATGAAATAATTCAAGAAGCATTAGAGAAAAAATATCAAAAAAAAATATCAATCAAAATTGCAAAATCAAAACAAGAACTGCAGGCAGTGCAAATGGCAGTTAACAATGCAAAACTTGCAATTGAAAAGAAATTTTTAGAAAATGAAAATAACGAACACTTCTTAAAACTGTTACAGCAAGAATTTAAACTTGCACATCAACCATCACTAATTGAAGTATATGATAACTCCCATAACCAAGGAAAAGATTCTGTGGGCTCACTCATTGCCTTTGATCAGAATGGTTTTGTAAAAAAACGATATAGAAGATTTAATATTGGATCAGATATTAAAAAAAATGACGATTACGGCATGATGAAGGAAGTCTTGCATCGACGTTTTTCAAAAATTCAAAATGATGAAGCTGTAGTTCCTGATCTTGTAATTGTAGATGGTGGCCCTGGGCAATATTCGGTTGCAAGGAAAACCCTTGATGAACTTGGACTTTTTACTTTACAGGTTATTGCTATTGCAAAAGGTCAAAAAAGAAATCAGGGGGATGAAACATTTTACACCAACTTAAAAAAAATCAAATTAAACCACAATCAAAGCTTACTTTTTTTCCTACAGAGGATTAGGGATGAGGCGCATCGATTTGCAATCTCATCACACAAAATCAAACGCAAAAAATCATTCATCAAATCAGCCCTTGATGACATTGATGGTATTGGTGCAGGTAGAAAAAAATTACTTCTTAATCACTTCGGGTCTGTAAAATTACTTGAAACTGCAACGATTGATGAGATTAAAAAAGTTAAGGGAATTAGTGACGAAATAGCCCATAAAATCTATAACTATTTTAATAAACAGAGAATTATATCTAGGGCATGAAAATAAAAGTTCCAACTTATCTAACGCTTGGAAGAATTTTAATTGCACCAATTTTAGTTGTTGTCGTTTATTTAAAGGGCGATTTTTGGAATTGGATTGCGTGTATTTTATTTGCTATTGCAGGCTTTACTGACTTTTTAGATGGATTAATTGCAAGAATTTTTAAACAAAAATCTAAGTTTGGAAAAATTTTAGATCCTTTAGCGGATAAAGTCTTAGTCTCAACTGCACTTGCGCTTTTGATTATGGAAGATTTAATACAACATTATAATGTCATCGCAGCAATTGTAATCATCATACGTGAAATTTTAATATCAGGTCTTAGAGAGTATCTTGCAAAAACTGCTGCAAGAATTAGGGTGACTGGACTTGCGAAGTTAAAAACTGTACTGCAGATGACTGCAATTTCAGTCTTACTTGCTGGAGAGCCAGGTAATGAATTCTTGTTTGGGTACGGTGTGATGATTGGAATAATTTTGCTTTGGTCTTCAGCGGTTCTAACGTTAGTTACAGGATATATTTATTTAAAAAAAGGAATTGATTACATTGATAAATGAAATCGATTGTTAGAATTTTTGCGCTGGTATTAAGATATTTTTATTTAATAAAGTCTTCGCTTCCTAGAATTTTAGAACTTATGTACTGGCCAACGGTACAGATGGTACTTTGGGGACTTATTACAAAACATTTCATCGTATCCTCCGACTGGCT
>VHCA01000005.1 GCA_016882225.1 Candidatus Pelagibacterales bacterium | reverse complement strand
TCAATCTCCTCAACACTTGTAAGTTCTGCATTTGGAAAATATTTTTTAACTTCTTTGTAGGCATCGCTATTTAAAGCTTCCTCGAATATCTTTTTCTTATTTTCCATTCTTTTATCATAAATTGTTGCTGCTCCTTTTTCTTTTGAAAGAGAAATAATCCAGCGCTTTCCGGTCCATATATTTAATTTCTCTGATAAATTTTTAACAAAATTTTTTGATAATTTTTCATTAAACGTAATATCAATTTTTCCAATTTCAAATTTTACTAAACTAACATTTCGCTCTAAATCAAATTTTAGTTCAATTTCTTTTTTTTTTATTGCAACATTAAATAAGTCTTCAAAAGTCCTAATTTCTTCTAAGTTTAAGTTGTTTGCTGTAATTGGGGTTTGTTTTGGTTCCTGTTTTTCCTGCAAAATACTTCGTATTTGAGTTCTTGGTTGAGTGTTATTTATTATGGATCCTGGTTTAATATCTTTTGAAGTTTGTTTTTTCTCAAGTGTTGTTCTTGATATAGCATCTTTCATCTCCTCATTGCTTACAATGTTCTCTATAACCTCCTGCGGACTTGGAAGGTCTTTAATATGCACAAGTCGTATAACTAGCATTTGAAAAGAAATAAGATGACTTGGAACAAAATTTAACTCTTCAATTCCTCTTAATATGAACTGCCATAATAAAGAAATATAAGAAAACTCTACATTCTTTGAAATTTGCAGAATAACTTCTGCTTCAGACTCTGAGACTGAAAGGTCATTTTCAATTTTTCCAAAACTTTTTGTTCTAGATATCAAGTAGACAACTTCAAGCATATCTTGCAAAATAAGCTTAGGCTCCGCTCCAAGATCCAATATTTCTTCAGCCTCCTTTAATGCTTTTTCCTTATTAGAATCTATTGCTGCTTTAAGAAGATCAATAATTCTTGATCTATCTGCAATACCAATCATGGTTCTTACAGATTCTTCCGTTATTTCTTTTCCAAGAAAATTATAAGTTACAATAGCTTGGTCTAATAATGATAAACCATCTCTAACAGATCCTTCTGATGCTTTTGCAATCAAGATAAGTGCTTTTTCGTTAATCTTTGCATTTTCTTTAACAGCTATATCTTTTAAAAATTTTACCATTTCTTCAACTTTAATTCGTCTTAAGTCAAAGCGCTGACATCTTGAGATTATGGTTAAAGGAATTTTCTTAACTTCAGTTGTTGCGAGTATAAATTTTAAATGCGGCGGTGGCTCTTCAAGAGTTTTTAAAAGGCCGTTAAATGCTTGCTTTGACAACATGTGAACTTCATCAATAATAAAAACTTTATATTTTGCGCTGCTTGGAACATATTTTGCAGAATCTATTAAGTCTCGTATATCGTCTATTCCAGTTTTAGATGCAGCGTCCATTTCAAGTACATCCATATGATTTGAATTAGTAATTGCTTCGCAATGACAAAATCCATCACATTTATTCATTCCTTTTTCAAAATCTTTACAATTAATTGCTTTTGCAATTATTCTGGCTGTTGTTGTTTTTCCAACTCCTCTAATGCCTGTTAAAAGATAGGCATTTGGAACTCTATTAATTTTTATTGCGCTTTTTACAATTTGTACCATTACCTCTTGACCAATAATTTGGTCAAAATTTTGTGGACGATATTTTAACGATAAAACTGTTCTATTATTTTCCATAAACAAGGGAGACTGAGAGACAACCTGAAAAATTGTCGTTACGGCTGCTTCTTTTCAGACCTGACCGGGTTAGCGAAACTTCCACCTGCCTTCAATCTCCCAAAATATTATAACAACTTAATTAAAAAAAACGATTTAATATAACTTTTAGTACCTAAAGCTGTGGGCTGAATAAACACCTAAAATATCAATCTTTTCAGTATGTTCTTTTAATACTTCGATTGCAGTTGCAACGTTTAAATTTTTTATATGTCCCTCAACATCTAAATAAAAACTTACTTGTTTAAATGAGTTTCCTGTTGAAAAACTCTCAAGCTTAGTAAGATTAACTTTGTGATACGCAAACCCACCTAAAGCTTTGTATAGCGCTGAAGGTACACTCTTTAAAGTAAAAATACATGACGTAACATATTTTTTTTTGCTTTTATATGGTGTAATTTTTTTGTTAGCAGACATTATTAAAAATCTTGTGACGTTTCCTTTTAAATCTTCAAAGTTTTTTTTTAAGACTTTTAGACCATAAATCTTTGCAGCAAGTGCTGATGCGATTGCTGCATTTTCTGGATTTCCCTCTTCAGAAATAAGTCTAGCAGATCCTGCTGTATCAGCTGCAATAATTGGCTGGATTTTGAGTTTATTAATGTTTTTCTTACACTGACCGATAGCCTGAACATGGCTTCTGACTGTTAAAATACTCTTAATTGATGAGTCTTTTGTACCTAAAAGACAATGCTCTATTTGTTGAAAATGCTCACCATGAACTTTAAGTTTTGAAGGAGATAACAAATAATAAACATCTGCAACTTTTCCAGCAATTGAATTTTCAATTGGAATTAATAAAAAACTATTTCTAGTTTTTTTCGTTTGTGCAAATGCATCTTCAAATGTTTTTGAACAGATAATATGTGGATTTTTAAAAATCTTTAATGCTGCAAGATGTGAATACGCCCCTTTTTCACCTTGTATAATAACTGTGCTAGCCATCTCCCATTATCTTTCTAATTTTTTCTAGATCTTCTACAGTATCAACGCCGAGAGGGAAAGTATTGATAAGGCCAACTGCCATTTGTATTTCATTATCTAAAACTCTCATCTGCTCTAAACTTCTATCTATCTCATTTCTAGAGCGCTTGAGAGATACAAATTTTTTTAATGCATTAAAAGTGTAAGCATACATTCCAATATGATGGTATGATTTTTTAAAATCTTTTTCATTACCAATTCTAAAAAAATTTACTGCGTTTGAATATTTGCCTAAAGATAACGCTTTATCAGCTATTACCTTTACAATATTTTTATTATTGTACTGTTCTAAACTTGAAAGATTACTTGCAAGCGTTGCAAACTCGTGAGTGTTATGTTCGATAAATCTTTTCAACATTTTAATTGCATCTATAGAAATATTGGGCATATCACCTTGTAAATTAATAATGTAATTTGGTTTTTCTCTAAAAAAATTATTTACGGCCTCAAATATTCTATCGGTTCCTGTTTGATGTTCTTTCTTTGTAAAAATATATTTCCCACCAGCTTTACTAATAACATCAGCTATTTCTTTATCTGGTGTTGCAACATAAACGTCTCCACAATTACTATCCTTAGCCCTTCTCCAACAATGCACAATCATTGGCTCATTGTTGATTTCAAGTAATGGTTTATTTGGTAATCGAGTTGCTCGTAAATGACTTGGAATTAAAATAGCAGTTTTAATCATAGTATTACTTATGCGACTGTAGGACGCATAAAGTATAAACTAGTTTTTTTTTTTTTAAATTAATGACTAAGATGTTATACAGACTAACATCAAAAATCACTAGGAATGGATAGTTTTGAGTTTAATAAAATTGCTGCAGCAATTCTTGTAACTGCCCTATTCGTAATAGGCGTAAACGAAATTGGTAATTCAATATTCACTGTAAAAAAACCTTCTAAGCCTGGCTACGTAGTTGAAGGTGTTGCAACTACTCAGTCTGACAAAAAAGATGAAGGTAAAAAAGAACAAAAGTTAGCAGATGTTAAAATTCTTTTAGCATCAGCTAACATTGGTGCAGGTGAAAATACTTTTAAAAAATGTGTTGCGTGTCATAGCAACAATAAAGATGGTGCAGTAAAAATTGGCCCTCCTATGTGGGGTATTGTTGGGAAAAAAGCAGGCTCTCACCCAAATTACAAATATTCATCTGCGATGGTTGCATACGGAAAAAATTGGACTGTCGATGAACTTAATGAGTACCTTTATAAACCGGCACAGTATGTGAAAGGTACAAAAATGGCATTTGCGGGAATTGAAAAAGATCAGGAAAGAGCAGATCTTATAGCTTATTTAAATAGTCTAAAGTAATTCCTAATTTTTTTAGAAATAATCTCCTCTTAAAATAATAACTTTAATATATAAAAAGTTTCTAATGTTTTTTTCTATTTCAAAAGTTCATAAGTTTTTTTATCCTCTTTTAAATCCAGCTGCAGTTCGAATGCTTTTTTTAGGTTTTTCTGCTGGTATTCCACTTCTTTTAGTATTCTCAACTCTATCCGTTTGGCTTGTAAAAGCAGGTGTTGAAAGAGCAACAATCACTTTATTTAGTTGGGCTGGATTTGCTTACTCATTCAAATTTATATGGTCACCTTTAGTTGATAATTTCAAATTACCAATCATTGGGTTTTTAGGAAAAAGACGAAGTTGGTTAATCTTATCACAAATGATGATTGTAATTTCATTACTATTCATCTCGTTTACAGACCCAAAAAATAATTTAGTTTATACTGCAATTGGAGCAGTACTTCTTGCATTCTCAAGTGCAACACAAGACATTGCTTTAGATGCTTACAGAATAGAATCTTCCTCCATAAAAATGCAGGGTTCATTATCCTCGATGTATTTAGCTGGTTACAGGATTGGAATGATTACATCTGGTGCAGGAAGTTTGTGGCTTGCATCAATCTTTGGAAGTGAAAATTATAATCCTTTAACCTGGCAAAAAGTTTACTGGATAATGGCACTTTTTATGGGAGTTGGAATACTAACAGTTATAAACTCTGATGAACCTAAACATTCATCAAATATAATTAAAAAAAGTTTTGAACAGATTAAATTCTTTTTTGCTTTTATACTTGGAATTATATTTTTTTTTTTAACTTACGTTAACATCCCAGAAATTTTAAGTATCAAAAATGTTTTTTTTAATTTTTTAAATGAAACTTTTAAAATTATATTAAGCACAGCAGCTTTAGTATTAATAATTTTCTTGTGTGTTAAGATTGATTTAATCGACAAAGATCATGCTAAAAAAGGATATCTAGATCCAATATCAAACTTTCTTAAACGATATAAAAAGGTCGCATTAGCAATTCTTCTTTTGATTGGTCTGTATCGTATTGCAGATGTAGTGCTTGGAGTAATTGCTAATGTTTTTTATCTAGAAAAAGGTTTTAGTATGAATGAAATTGCAACATTTTCGAAATTTTTTGGTGTTATTGCGACTATTATTGGTGGCCTGATTGGAGGTTTATCATCTGTAAAATTTGGAATAATGCGTTCTTTATTTATTGGTGCTTTAGTTGCAGCTTTAAGTAATTTACTATTTGCATGGATTGCCGAGATAGATGCCAATATAAAAATTTTAGCCCTTGTTATTACTGCAGATAATATTGCAAGTGGCTTTGCAGGAGCCACATTTATTGTTTATTTATCAGCACTTACGTCTGTAAAATTTACAGCAACTCAATATGCTCTATTTAGCTCCTTGATGCTATTTCTTCCAAAACTTATAGCTGGATATGCTGGCTCTTTTGTAACTTTATTTGGCTACACTAATTTTTTCATTTTTACTGCTATTTTAGGCTTACCTGTTTTAGTTTTAATTTTTTTTCTTGGTAAAATTATTGTTTTAAGAAAAAATTAACATAGCTGCTAACAATTAAATATATATAATAGTACTCATTTGATGAAAAAATATAAACTTTTAGCAATTTTTTTTGGATCAATATTATTAGTTTCAAGTGCTGTTGCTCAAATAACATTTCCTCTAAAAAAAAAAGACTTTTTAGATCTTCATAAAAAAGACTCTGATGTAATATTTGATGCACTTGATACAAACAAAGACGGAAGGCTTTCAAAAGAAGAACTCGCAGCGCCTAGATTGAAAGAGGCAGAGTCTAGATTTGACAATACTGATACTAACAAAGATGGTGTAGTAACTGAAGCCGAGGAAAAAGCTGCTTTAGAAAAACTTAGAAAACTCCAGGCTCAACAAGAAGCTGAATTTAAAAAACAACAAGCAGCACAAAAGAAAGCTCAAGAAGAGCAAAAAAAGGCAGAACCAAAGGGACCAGCACAACCTAAAAACTAATTTCTTTAGTCATTTTAAGTATTATAGTTTTACTATTTAATTAAAATGCGTTTTTTTAAGACTGTATTTCTCGATTTAATTTCTGAATTCAGATGGTCCTATTTACCACCTCTCATGGTCTATACAGCGGCTGGTGTCGCTGGACTTACAGGAATCGTTGGAACTTTTTTTATTAAAGAATATTTAAATTTATCTGCAACATTTCTTGCAGCTTTAAGTTTTTGGATTGGCATTCCTTGGGCATTAAAAATGCCTGTTGGTCACTTGGTAGATTTAATTTGGAAAAGAAAAAACTTATTAGTTTTTTTTGGAGCGTTTTTAATAACAATTAGTCTTCTCATAATGTTTGGACTTGTAGCGCATACAAAAGCTATGGCTGAATATTTAAATATTGAAACCTGGTTCATTATAAGTGCTTTGCTATCTCCTATAGGCTACATGATTCAAGATGTTGTGGCTGATGCAATGACTGTTGAGGCCGTTCCTTCCATAGATCAGTTTGGGAAAAAACTTCCTGAACCTGAAGTAAAAAAAATGCACACCACCATGCAAATGCTTGGAAGGTTTGCAATAATTGGCGGAACTATAATCGTGGCCATCATCAACGTAATTGTATTTAAAGATATTAAAAATCTTAAAGAAATTGAGATTATTGATCTTTATTCCAAAGTATATCTTTCAGCATTAATCATTCCTTTGATTTCAGTTCTTGGAGTTTTATTAGCTTCAAAATTAAAAGTTAATTTTTCAAATGATAATCAAAGTACAAAGCCTAATTGGTGGATTTTAATTGGAAGTTTCATCTTCGTAATTTTTACCCTGTTTGTAGGATTGATGAAATTTAAGTTCTCAGAAGAAATTGTCTTTATTGGATCAATGATAATTGTAATTTTTTTAATGAAAAAATTGTTAGAGCAACTGAAAATAGAAGCTAGAAGAATGGTTATAGGAACTGCTATCATAATCTTTGTTTTTAGAGCTATGCCAAATCCAGGTCCTGGAATAACTTGGTTTGAAATAGATATTCTTGGCTTTGATCAGCAGTTCATATCACTGCTTACGCTTATCAGTTCTGTCTTAACTATCGTTGGGATTATTTTTCTAAGACCCTTTATGTTTAATAATAGTATTGCAAAAATTATTGTTCTTTTAACAGTCATTGGGTCCGTTCTTTTCTTACCAACTGTTGGCTTTTATTATGGCTTTCATTTATGGACTGCATCAATCACAGGCGGAGTAGTTGATGCAAGATTTATTGCAGTAATAAATACTGCTATAGAATCTCCTCTTGGACAAGTTGCAATGATACCTTTGCTTGCATGGATTGCAAAAAATTCTCCAGATCATCTTAAAGCTACTTACTTTGCAGTATTTGCATCATTTACAAATTTAGCTTTATCAGCAAGTGCACTTGGCACAAAATATCTTAACCAAATATTTACAGTAACAAGAGAAGTTAAAGACAAAATTACAAACAAAATTGTAAGTACGCAGGACTATTCCGAATTAGGTTTTATACTTTTGTCAGTACTATTTATATCGTTCTTAGTTCCGTTGATTACAGTATCAATAATACAAAAAAGTAAAATTAAAACATTTGAATAATGATACTTTCCATCAATAGGCCATTTGCAAATATTTATAAATATAAAAATCTAAAGTCTGAAGTTGTTACTCAAATGATATATGGTGAAAAATTTATAGCACAAAAAAAATATGGAAGTTTTTTTAAAGGTTATAAAGAATATGATGGGTATAAAGGTTATATAAGATCAAATGACATAAGAATATTTAAAGAAAGACCAACGCATAAAATAGTAGTTGGAAAATGTAATGTATATAAAAAGCCTTCAGAAAAATTTAAATTAAAAATAGAATTTTTTTTAAATTCAAGAATTAGAATTAAAAAATCTAAAAATAATTTTTACCAATTTGATAAATTTTGGATAAAAAAAAACAATATTAAACCTATACAGTTTAAGGAAAAAAAATTCATAAATGTTACAAAAAAATTTCTAGGTACAAAATACCTTTGGGGAGGTAATACAAAAAAAGGTATAGATTGTTCAGCGTTAGTTCAGGAGTCTCTGAAAACCATGAATATTTACTGTCCAAGAGATTCTAGAGATCAAAGAGTTTTTTTTAAAAAAGATATAAATATCAAAAATATAAGGTCTGGAGATCTTCTTTTTTGGAAAGGTCATGTTGCAATAGCATTAAATAAAAAAAAATTAATTCATGCATTCGGTCCTAAGAAAAAAGTTGTAATCATGGACATGCAAAAAACAATTCAAAGTATTTTAAAAAATTCTAGTCTTAAACTTTTAAATATTAAACGTGTCCCAACAAGTTAAGAAAAAACTAATTATTTCTGGAAGAGTTCAGGGAGTGGGTTATAGATTTTGGTTAAAAAGTATTTGCGATGAAGAACACATATTTGGAAGTGTAAAAAATAGAAAGGATGGAAATGTTGAGGCAAAAATATTTTGTGATGAGTTAAAGTTTAAAAAACTTCTTAACTTATGTTATAAGGGTCCAATCTCTTCTTCTGTTGAAAATATAGTAGAAGAGGATATCTTCGAGAACCTTGCGTATAAAAAATTTATTATTGAAAAAACAATTTAATCAAAAATGAGAACATTTTCTTGGATGATTCGGACTAATTTTATTTCCAATTTGTTCTTCAGGAATCGCAATAGGTAGTAGTTAAATTGAATAGAGACACAACGGTTTTATAGAATGGAAAAAAAAGTCGTTGCAGTACTAGGTCCTACAAACACAGGTAAAACTTATTTCGCAATTGAGCGAATGCTTCAATTTGAAACTGGAATTATCGGCTTTCCATTAAGACTTCTTGCAAGAGAAGTATATGACAAGTGTGTAAAAAAAATAGGAAAAGAAAAAGTTGCATTAATAACTGGTGAAGAAAAAATTATACCACCTTATGCAAACTATTACCTATGCACTGTAGAGTCTATGCCCCTAGATATAAATGTAGATTTTATTGCAGTAGATGAAATTCAAATGTGTGCCGATGTAGAAAGAGGCCACATTTTTACAGACAGATTAATTAATATGCGTGGTGATAAACTCACTATGTTTCTTGGGTCTAATATAATTGAAAATGTAATAAAAAAATTTATTCCAGATGTAGAATGTATTTATAAAACCCGTTTTTCAAAACTTTATTACTCTGGGCATAAAAAGATTTCAAGATTACCAAGTAGAAGTGCAATAATTGCATTCTCAGTAGATGAAGTTTATGCGCTTGCAGAATTTATTCGAAGACAACGTGGTGGCGCTGCAATTGTCATGGGTTCGCTTAGTCCGAAAACTAGGAATGCCCAAGTTGAGTTATATCAGTCTGGAGATGTTGACTTTCTTGTTGCAACTGATGCTATCGGAATGGGAATTAATATGGATATCGACCATATATCATTCAATAGTCTTTCTAAATTTGATGGGAAAAAAAATAGACATTTAAGGTTAACTGAAATTGGACAAATCGCTGGTAGAGCTGGAAGATATATGAATGAGGGAAGTTTTGGAGTAACAGGAAAATGTGAAGAGCTAAACTCAGAGCAAGTAGAAAAGTTAGAAAATCATCAATTTGATAGTGTCCTTAATATATTTTGGAGAAACTCGAACCTTGATTTCAGTTCAATTCAGAATCTTATTAAAAGTTTAGATAAAGAACCAAACATCGATAATTTACTAAGAAATAAAGATTTATTAGATGAGAATGTTCTTAAAACACTATTCCAAAATAATAATAAAAATAAAATAAATCTTGAAGCAAATATTCCTGTTCTTTGGGAGTGTTGCCAAATACCTGATTTTACAAAAAGCTCTTACAATGAACACATTGAAATAGTTAAAAAAGTCTATGAATTTTTAACTTCTAATAAATCAAAAATTCCAAACGAATGGATGCGAAATCAATTATCTGGGTTAGATAATTTATCAGGAAACATTGATACACTTGCTTCAAGAATTTCTCATGTGAGAACCTGGGCTTATGTCTCTTATAAAAAAAATTGGGTTGAAAATAGCGACTATTGGATATCAAAAACAAAAGACATTGAAGATAAACTTTCATTAAAGCTACATGAAGAACTATCTAAAAGTTTCATTGACAGAAGAATGAGTGCATTATCTCGGAATCTAAAACAGGAAAGTGTTTTGGAAGCTTCTATCGGTCAAAACAATGAAGTTGTAATTGATAATCAATTTATTGGAACCCTTAAGGGTCTTAAATTAAATCTAGATTTTTCAGGGTCCATGCTTCAAACTGATATTAAATCAATTAAAAAAGCTGCAAGAATTGGTGTTTTAAAAGAAGTAAAAAAAAGAATTCAAACAATCATTTCACAGAAACTGGATTTAGTTAACCTCAATTTACAAGAAGACTTTAAAATAACATTAAACTCAGAACCTCTTGCCTATTTAACTAAGGGCAAAGACTATCTCAATCCCTCGGTTGAGTTAATTACAGATGATATTTTAGAACTAAAAGATCAAATCGAACTGAAAAAATATATTGAAGATTGGATAAATTATAAAAAAAATAATCTTTTAAACGACCTTGTTAAAATTGCTAACTACAAAAGCTCAAATAGTTATATTCGAGCATTATGCTATCGGTTATTTGAAAATAATGGAATTCTTAAGAGAACTGGTGCTGAGGATTTGGTTGATAACATTAAAAAAGATGAGAGGGTAGAACTTAGAAAAATTGGAATAAAAATTGGACGTTATCATATTTATCAGCCAAGGATGATACTTCCAAAAGCTGTTCAATTAAAAGTAATATTTTGGAATTGTTTCAACGAAAAATCAAAAAATATTAATTATCCTAGTCAAGGTCTAAACTTTGTTAAAAACTTTTCAAATAAAGATAGGGATTTTTTATTAATATGTGGTTTTGAAATGTTTGAAAATTTTATTGTCCGAATTGATATTTTAGAAAAACTATTTATAAAAATTATAAGTAAATCCGTAAATAATGAGTTTTCTATCTCGGTTGATATGCTCAACTTGCTTGGTTGTGGTAAAGAAGATTTTGAAAAACTATTGAAGCTGATGAATTATATTAAAGTAAATAATAATAATGATGTATTTAAATATAATTTTAAAACTAAAAAGGATAAAAATAAAAAAATAGAAAAAAAAGTATTTAATAATCCATTTAATCAATTAAAAAAATTATCTTTAAATAGTTAATAAAAAAAAATAGATTTCTATTATGACATACGTGGTTAATGAAAACTGCATTAAGTGTAAACTCACTGACTGTGTAGAGGTTTGTCCTGTAGATTGTTTCTATGAAGGAGAAAATATGCTCGTTATAAATCCAGATGAATGTATTGATTGTGGTGTATGCGAACCAGAATGTCCTATAGATGCAATTGAACCAGATACTAATAAAAATACTGAAAAGTTAGTTTTGCTTAATAGACAAATGTCCGCAAAATGGCCTAATATAAATAAAAAAAAAGATCCTTTACCTGATGCTGATAAATTTAAAGGAATGCAAGGTAAACTTGAAAAATATTTCAGCGATAAGCCAGGATCAGGTAATAAGTAAACAATGAAGCTTGTTTTTATATAAACCCTATTATAAGTAGCCATGGATTTTTTAAAAAAATTAATGAAAAAGACTCCAAAAGAAAAAAAAATTACAAAAAAGAAAGAACTAAAAAAAACTAAGATAGCAGAAGTAAAGGTTAAAAAGATTTCAAAAAAAGTTGAACCGGTTATTGAAAAAGAAAAGCCAAGACGAGGCAGACCACCATCCAAAATAAAAGATAACAAAATCCAAGAAACAAAAGACGGCAAAACAATCACTACAAGTCAGTCTCAGCAAGATCAGCTTATTGAGATTAAAAAGATTTCAAAACAAGATAGTGAAAAAAAAATGTATAAAGTTAAAGATTATGTGGTGTATCCAAAGCATGGTGTTGGTCAAATTATTGCTGTTGAAAATAGCGTGATTGCAGAAATTGAGGTTACTAACTACAAAATTCAAATAACAAAAGATAAACTAGTTTTATCTATTCCTGTAAACCAACAAATTAATTTAAGACCTGTATCAAGCGTTAATCAAATTAATAAAGCAATTTCCATATTAAAAGGTAAGGCAAAAATTAGAAGAACAATGTGGAGTAGAAGAGCACAAGAATACGATCAAAAAATTAATTCAGGAGAAATCTATCAAATTGCTGAAGTGGTAAGAGATCTAAATAAAAATACAGATATGCCAGTTGACCAATCCTACAGTGAAAGACAGCTCTTTGAAAAAGCCTACGATCGTCTAATGGCAGAAGTTGCGGTAAGTTTAAATCTTGAAAATATTGATGCTAAAAAGAAACTCGATAAGGCGTTAGGAAAAAAAGAAGTTCCAGTTATTCAGCCACTAGTACAGTAAAACGCCCTCCACAAATTGTTGTGAAGAGCGTTTAAATTTGACGAAACCTTATCGTCTTCTTCTTTTCTTAGACGACTTTTTTTTCTTAGCTTTTTTTCTTTTTTTAGCCATGGTTTCTCCCTTTGTCGTTAAAATCACTTTTAAAAAATAGTGATTCGTTAGTAATTCACTCTTAAAAATATTCGTATTGCATGTCAATTTATTATTTCTTGGAAAAATTTTTTAAATTCAAATTTTTTTTATGAATGAATTAATAACCAATATCAATACTTTTTGGCTGTTTAATTTTTTTTTAAATTTATTACATTGCTGACAGTGCACTCGTAGCTCAGTGGATAGAGTACAAGTTTCCTAAACTTGGTGTCAGAAGTTCGAATCTTCTCGAGTGCACCATTAATTTATTTATATAAACTCTCTAGCTGCTTACCGTAAATTTCTTTAACTTTATTTCTTTTAACTTTCATTGTTGGCGTTAAAAGACCATTTTCTATTGTGAATGCATCAGATATCACTAAAAAATTTCTTATTCTCTCAACAACAGAGAGTTTTTCATTAAGTTTTTCAATTATATTTTTAACTTTAAGATGTTTTTCTTCTAAATTTGAATCCACAACAATAAGTGCAACTAAATAACTTTTTTTGTCTCCATAAATAAAACTTTGAATTACCTCTGGATAGTTTGAAAGCATATTTTCTATTTTGCTCGGTGCAATATTATCGCCTCCTGAATTTACAATTATATCCTTTTTACGGTCTGTTATTTTTAAATAGCCATCAGCATCAATCTCCCCAATGTCACCTGTAAATAGCCAATTATCTTTTAAAACTAAGTCTGTATCTTTTTTATTATTCCAATAACCAAGCATTACATTTTCACCTTTTATTAAAATCTCACCATCATCAGCAATTTTTACATCAACATCCTTCAATATCTTACCAACTGTTTCAATTTTAATTTTATCTATTGGGTTACAGCTTACCGCTGGTGAAGATTCTGTTAATCCATATCCTTGCAATGTTGGAAGGCCAAGTGCATTTAAAAAAACACCCACTTCAAAATCCAAAGGAGCAGCGCCGCTTATAAAAGCCTTTAGTTGTCCTCCAAACCTCGATTGAGCTTTTTTTCTAACTAAAATATCTAATATTTTATTTATTATTTTTTCCTTAAAAGAAATTGGTTTTTTTAAGAACCTTTTAGTACCAAGTTCTATTGTTGTATTAAAAAGAGTCTTTTTAAAATTACTTTGTGACTGAAGTCCTATTTTTATTTTATTAACTAAGGTTGTATAAAATCTTGGAACAGCAGTCATTATAGTTGGCTTTGCAAGTTTTAAATTATCCAAAAGTTTATCAACACTTTCATTGTAAAAAACTTTTGCACCAAGGGATAACTGAACAAATTGTACCATGTGCTCAAAAGAATGATTCAAAGGTAACCACGTCAAAAAAGTATTATGGTTGTCTTTTACAAACGAAAGCAACTCCAAAGCTCCTTCAATATTTTTTAGTATACCCCCGTGAGATAGTGTAACGCCCTTAGGTTTTCCAGTGGTCCCCGAGGTATAGATAATACAACTAGGATCTTTTCGGATTATAGATGTGCTTAAATTTTTAAAAAAACTAATTGCATTTTCTAAATCTATATTTTTCTTTTTAATGTCATCAAACCATACAAGGTTTGAAACTTTAGTAATATTATCAAGACTTATAATAAACCTAAATTTATTGTCTGTTTCCTTTAAGGCATCTATGATTTTATCTAACAGTTTCTGATTTGATACAATTAAACCTACGGGCGTTGAGTCTCTTATTATGAATTCGTAGTCATCTTTAGTGTAAGTAATGTAGGTTGGAACTGTTATTGCCCCATTAAGCATAATTGCAATATCTGAAAATGTCCACTCCGGCCTATTTTCACTTACTAATAATACCCTGTCTCCTTTTGATAAGTTTTGTTCCTTTAAAAAATGAGCAAATTTAATCGTAAAATTTCTAGTGTCATTCCAGGAATATTTTTCTAATAATTTTAGTGTTGGATTATTATAAACGTAGTGTTCTTGATCATTAAATCTGGAAGTTTGAGAAAAAAATACTGAATTAATATTTTGTACTTCAGATAATTTTTCTTTTATTAAGTTCGACAACTGTTATTCCTAAATTAAAATAGAAATTATAGTCGATGAGATTTATCTACAACAAAATTATGGAGATCTGCTCTAAGCAGCAATCACAAAAATTTCTTTATTTTATAAGCGTTATTGAAAGCATATTTTTTCCAATACCTCCCGATTTGTTTATGATGCCTATTCAACTAGCAAAAAGAGAAAAGGCTATTTTAATTGGTTTATGGGTTACTTTGTTCTCTGTTGCTGGAGGAGTTATTGGCTACTATATAGGTTATTTTTTTTACGATACTCTTGGAGTAAAAATTATAAGTTTTTACGGTCTTCAAGAAAAATTTTTAACTTTTTCTAATTCGATTAGCAAATCAACAGAATTTTGGATTATCTTTACTGCTGGACTTACTCCTATACCTTATAAATTATTTACTCTAGGGGGTGGTTTCTTTAAATTCGATATTCTGCAGTTTATAATTGCAAGTCTAATCTCAAGAGGTCTTAGATTTTTATTTATTAGTTTTTTGATTTGGAAATTTGGAGAATATATAAAAAACTTTATTGAAAAATATTTAAATATTTTATCAATACTTTTTGCATTACTTTTAATTGGTGGTTTTGTAGCAGTTAAATATCTTTTTTAATTGGTGCGGAAGGAGGGATTTGAACCCTCACACTCTTACGAGCAATAGATTTTGAGTCTATCATGTCTACCGTTCCATCACTTCCGCTAATTTTACTCTTTTTTAAAACTTAATTTAATTAATATGGCTAAAAGCAACCAAATTATAAAAGACTCTCCTACTGAAATTTGGTATTTAGCACCAAATAATTTTGCAGCGCCAACAATTATGTAAAAAACAATTGGGGACAGTATTAAAGCTAATATAAATTCAATTAATGAAAATTTTAAATTCATTCTTAAATTATAAAAAATAACATAATAATTACAACTCATTAATGATTAAAAACTTTATCAGTGATAAGCTTAAAAAATATCTTAATAGTCTAATAAATTTAGCTGGTCACAAAAGAGCAAAATTCTTTCTTGGTGGTTGGTCTTTCATGGAAAATATTTTTTTTCCAGTTCCTTCAGATTCTATTGTGATACCCATGACTATTGCAAAACCAAAACAATGGTATGAAATTTTTTATATTGCAACTATAGCTGCAACTCTTGGAGCAATAGCCGCATACTTCATAGGATATTATCTTTTTAAAACTGTAGGAGTTACCATATTTGATTGGTCGGGTATCGATGACCCGCTTTTTTTCCAAAAAAAGTTTTATAAAAAAAGTACTATTATAGCATTTGTGATTATATTGTTTATTGCAGGCTTTACACCTTTACCATTTAACCTGCTTGCAATCACCGCTGGATTTGTAAAATTTAATTTTTTGATATTTGTTTTAACTGCAATAATAACAAGAGGAGGAAGATATTTTCTTTTAACTTATTTGTTTAGTAAATTTGGACCAAAAATACGTAAAAAAATCGATACTCATTTTGGTACTTTTATGCTTTGGGTAGTTGGAAGCTTTATAGTTGTGGTATCGGGCATGTATTTATTCTATGTAAGTTTTCCAGATTTTTTTGAGTAAAAAAATTGAAAAAAGATATATCTAAAGTTCTACTATTAATTCTTGGAATAAATGTCTTAATAATTGTCTCAGCATTATGGATTGAATATTTTTTAAATATCAAACCCTGTGTTCTATGTC
The DNA here is from genome assembly GCA_016882225.1 of Candidatus Pelagibacterales bacterium. Lineage (GTDB taxonomy): Bacteria > Pseudomonadota > Alphaproteobacteria > Pelagibacterales > Pelagibacteraceae > Fontibacterium > Fontibacterium africanum. The sequence continues at coordinate 12,093 of VHCA01000005.1, read as the reverse complement.
TTTATCAGCGCTGGATATACTATTTAGCAACCTCTCTCATAATTATTTTCTTTCTATTTAGAATAAAAAGAAAAGAAATATTTATAGTTCTTATAATACTGTCTTTAATTAATTTTGGAGTTTCGGGATATCATTTTGGAATTGAACAGGGTTTCTTTGAAGAAACTTCAAGTTGCAAAATAGAAAACACAGGAAACATAGATAAAAATCAATTATTGAGGGAAATGGAAAAAAAAAATGTAGTATCCTGTAAAGATATAAATTTTACAATTTTAGGGTTATCTTTAGCGTCTATTAATTTAATTATTTCTCTACTTCTTTCTTTAGTTTATTTTAAAATACACTTATGGACAAAAAAAATATCATAGAAGAAATGATACGAGTAAATCATGCTGGTGAGCGTGGTGCTATTAAAATTTATGAAGGTCAAATCAAAGCACTTAAATTTTTAAAACAGGAAGAAAGTTTGATTCAGGAAATTCAAGAAATGCGAGACCACGAACTTGAACATTTACATTTTTTTGAAAATGAAATTATAAAAAGAAATGTTAGGCCAACATTTTTACTTCCGCTTTGGGATCTTCTTGGAACAACCTTGGGTATTGGAACTGCTTTACTAGGTAAAAAAGCTACAGCGCTATGCACGGCGGCTGTGGAGGAGGTAATTGGTGGACATTATAGCGATCAAATAGAAACGTTAGAGAATGATTTTAAAGAAGAAAAAAGTCTTAAAGATACTTTTTCAAAGTTTAGGGATGATGAACTTGAACATAAAGATAAGGCTGAAAAAATGGGCTCTACTAACTCTGGGGTTTACTACGTATTAGACACAATTATTAAAGGAACATCTAGGCTTGCAATTGAAGTATCAAAAAGAATTTAAATTAAGTTTCTAGTTTAACGTCCCAGTAAAGATAATCTAACCAACTTTGATGTAAAAAATTTGGTGGAAAAAATTTTCCATTATCGTGAAGCTCTTCAACAGTTGGTTTTTTTGGTTTTAGTTTCGGAAACATACCGCTCATATGTGGTAATTTTCCACCTTTTTTAACGTTACAAACACAACATGCGGTTACAACATTTTCCCAGCATGTCACTCCGCCTCTAGATTTAGGTATGACATGATCAAAAGTTAAGTTTTTAGAACTTTCACAATACTGACAAGTAAATTTATCTCTTAAAAAAACATTAAATCTTGTAAAATTTGGAAACTCTGAAGGCTTAATATATTTTTTTAGAGAAATAACACTTGGAAGTTTCATTTTAAATGAAGGACTTCGAATTTCCCTGTCGTACACAGAGACAATAGTTACCCTGTCTAAAAAGACATCACGAACAGCATCCTGCCAACACCAAAGTGAAAGAGGATAATAACTCAAAGGTCTATAGTCAGCATTTAAAACTAATGCTGGGCACTTTTCGAGAGGAACAGAACTGCTTTCGGTAATAATCATTAATACTAAATTGATATATGAAATATTTTTTTATGCAAAATATTTATTATTTAGATTTGTGAATATTTATAAACTCTAATCCTAAGCTAAGTCCCTGGGATGGTATACTATGGCCACATCCTTTAAAAATTTTAGTCTTCACATTAATTTTATTTCTTACCAAAAGATTTTTTGCTTCCATCATGTCCTCTAAAGGAACAACGGTATCATCGTCTCCGTGAAGTAAAAATATTGGGGGTTTTGATTTTATATTTTTTTCTATTAATTCTTCATTATAAATCTTTCCTGAGTATCCTAAAACACCAGCAATTTTTTTTTCTTTTGTTAACGCATAATGTAATGAAATCATGGTACCTTGGCTAAATCCTACAAGAAATAATTTCGAATAATCTAAATTTAATTCTTGTAACTTCATTTCAATAAAAAGATCTAATTGCTTAATTGCATCTTGAAGCTCTTTGATTGTTTTGTCTGCATCAGGATACATCAGATTAAACCACTCAAAACCCTGAGGATTAATTTTGCATATATTAGGTGCATTTGGGGATGTGAAATAAAAATCCGGCAAAAACCTTTGCCAATAATTTCCAATACCAATTAAATCATTTCCATCAGATCCATAACCATGACAAAAAACAATTAAAAATTCTGCTTTTTGACTTTGAGAGGGGATTGAAGAAGCTTTTAAAATATTTGTATCATTCATTAAATTTAAAATCTGAATTGTATATAATTTTAATAGTTTTATGATATTGATTTTTTTATGTCAGATAAACTTCCAAATATTTTAGCGATCATAGCGTTAATTATCGTCTCTATAATTTTGATCAGGGGCTTAAAATCTTTTTTTTTGGGTGGAAATATCGATGAAAAAAGAAAGAGTAACAAACTTATGCAACTTAGAGTGTTTGCACAATTTTGTGCAATAATACTCTTAATGATTTTAGCTTTTATTTACAAAAAATAATTTAAAGAGAAGAAATCCACGATATAAATTTTTGATCTGAAAAATCTATAGATCCCATCACTCTTGCAACTTCTAAACCTTTGCTGTTGATAATCAGTGTGGTTGGTAAGCCTCTAAGACCAATTTTATTTGCTAGATCATAATCTGGATCAAAGAAGGTTTTAAAGTTTTTAATTTTTAAATCATTAAAAAATTCATTTGTTTTTTTTAAATTTATTTTTTCAGTATTGATTGCAATTACAGAAATTTTTTCTTTTCCTAAAATATTAACTAACTTATCGATAGATGGCATTTCTTCTCTACAAGGGGCACACCAGGTGGCCCAAAAATTAATAATTGTTAATTGTTTTTCAAATTTTATAAATTTTATTTTTTTTCCGTTCTGATCTTTATATTCTTCACCAATAATATTTTTTGGTTTTGGATGTACTATTATATTTTTAAATGGCGGTGTTTTAATTGGTTGAGATAAAGATTGATTAGTAATAAGTAGAGTTAAAACGACTAAAGAAAAAGCAAACTTTAAAAGACAAGGTCTTAAAATCATCAAGATTTATATATAGTTTAAGCTTTATGAAAAAACAAAAAAATAAAGTGTGGGGTGAAAGAGTTGGCAAATCTACCTCGGCTTTACTACAACAGGTAAATGCCTCGATTGATGTGGATAAAAGAATGTACAAGGAAGATATTGAAGCATCAATTGTACACTGCCAAATGCTAAGTAAACAAAAAATAATTACTTCACCTGTTGCAAAAAAAATTATTTACGGATTAAAAAAAATTAAGAGTGAAATAGATAAAAATAAATTTCAGTTTAAAAAAGAACATGAAGATATCCATTTAAACATAGAAAAGAGACTATTTGATATAATTGGAGATAACGCTGGTTACTTACATGCTGCCAGATCTAGAAATGATCAAGTCGTTACTGATTTTAAAATATGGGTTAGAAATTCAGTTAAAATAATAGATGGTAATTTAACTGGATTAATAAAAAGTTTTTTAAAAAAAGCCGAAATGCATATGGATGTAATTATGCCGGGCTTCACACATTTTAAAAATGCTCAGCCTGTTCTTTTTTCACATTATTTACTTGCATATGTTGAAATGTTTAAAAGAGATAAAATTAGAATTAAAAACTTTTTATCCACCATAGACGAAAGTCCTCTTGGCTCAGCAGCACTTGCTGGAACATCCATAAAGATAGATAGAAAATATACTGCTACAAAATTAGGTTTTAAAAAACCAACAGAAAACTCAATTGATTCTGTCTCCGATAGAGATTTTGCTGCAGAATTTTTATTTATTTGTTCTCTATGTTCAGTTCATCTTTCAAGATTATCTGAAGAAATAATTTTATGGAATTCAGATGTTATTAATTTTATTAAAATTAAAGATAGTCTTCTTACAGGATCATCCATCATGCCTCAGAAAAAAAATCCCGACTCAGCTGAACTTATAAGGGGAAAAACAGGAAAAATATTTGGGCAACTTTTTAATTTACTGACTACTTTAAAAGGACTACCTTTGGCTTATTTCAAAGACCTTCAGGAAGATAAGGAAAGTGTTTTTAGTACCTTTGATAATTTAAATTTAAATCTACAACTCGCTAAAGAATTAATTGATGGAATAACTCCAAATAAGGAAAAAATGTTTGAAGCTGCCTCAATGGGTTTTACAACTGCAACAGACTTCGCCGACTATCTGGTAAAAAAAGGATTGCCGTTTAGAGAAGCTCATAAAAAATCTGCTAAACTTGTAAATTATGCAGAAAAAAATAACTTAAACTTAGAAGATGTAGATTTAGATGTAATAAAGAAAATTGATAAATCTATAGATCAAAGTGTACTTAAAGTATTTGATATTACACACTCTGTTAACCAGAAAAAATCTTATGGAGGAACATCCTCGGCTAATGTAATGAAGACTATAAAGAAATATAAAAAATTATTTAAATGAGAAAAATCTTTATATTTTTATTTTTCACTTTGTTTCTTACTTCGTGTGGAGTTAAGAATAATCCTGTTTATCAATCACAGCAAAACTTTGAATACCAAAAACTTTTTAGCTTAAAAATTATTAAATTTTATAGCTAATTTAGATGAATTTTCTAAAGTTTAAAAACTCAAAGTTATTTTTTGAGTCAGTTAATATTGAAAAATTAGCCAAGAAAAAAAAAACTCCATTCTATCTTTATTCTCAACAACAATTAAAACATAATTTTGATTTTTTTAAATCAACCTTTAAAAAATTAAATCCCATAATTTGCTTTTCTGTGAAGTCAAATTCTAATGTAAAATTATTATCCTATCTAAAAAAAATTGGTGCTGGTGCAGATGTAGTATCTATGGGAGAATTGCTAATAGCATTAAAAGCAAAGATTGATCCAAAAAAAATTGTTTTTTCAGGCGTTGGTAAGACAGATGAAGAATTAAATTTTGCTATAAAAAAAAATATACTTTTAATTAATGCAGAATCTGAAAGTGAACTTCAAAACCTTGATAGTATCGCAAAAAAAAATAAAAAAATTGTATCAGTTGGACTTAGAATTAATCCAAACATAAAAGCAAAAACAAATAAAAAAATATCTACTGGAAAAAAAGATGACAAATTTGGAATGTCTTTTGAAAAGTGTCTAAAAATTTTAGATAATAGGTCAACATACTCAAATCTAAATTTTGATGCGCTTAGTGTCCATATAGGTTCCCAAATACTTGAGGTTGAACCATTTCGAAAAACTTTATCTGCACTTCAAAAATTTTTAGACAAAATAAATAAGATTGGAGTCTATCCAAATTACATTGATTTAGGTGGTGGTATGGGAATACCCTATAATAATGAAAGACAATTTAACCTGAAACAATATGCCATGTTAATAGAAAGTTTTAAAAATAAAAATAATGTTGAAATAATTTTCGAACCAGGAAGATTTATTTCAGGAAATAGTGGAATTTTAATTTCAAAAATAATCTACATTAAATCCTCTAGAAATAAGCGCTTTGTTATTATAGATGCCGCTATGAATGATTTAATTCGCCCGGCACTTTATGGAGCAAAACATCAGATACTACCTGTAACAAAGTCCAAAATAACAAGTAAAATTTCAACAGAATTTGTGGGGCCTGTCTGCGAAACTTCAGATAGTTTTATCACATACAATAAGTATTTTAAAATACATGAAGGTAATTTTGTCTGTATAACAAATGTTGGAGCTTACGGAAGAACGCTGGCATCAAATTATAATACCAGACCTTATAGTGAAGAAATTTTAATAAATAAAAATTCGATACAGACAATAAAACAAAGACAATCACTTAAGTCTTTGATCGAATAAATGAAATTTATCAGGGCTTTAATTTTTAATTTTTCAACTTACTGTGGTTCATTTTTTTCAACTCTGATTGCACTACCAACGTTAATAATGCCAAAACAAGCTATCGAGTGGCTTACTAGAATATTAGGATTTTATATAATTTTTTGTCTTCGTTTCTTTTTAAGTTCAAAAGTAAATTTCATAGGATTAGAAAATATCCCTAAAGAAAAAAAATTTTTTATAGCCTCGGCTCACCAGTCCATTTGTGAAACATTTATATTTAATTGCGTTTTAAATGCTCCAATTTTTATTGTTAAAGATGAATTATTTAAAATTCCATTTTACGGTTGGTGCATAAAAAAACTTGGTTTTATTGGCATAAAAAGAAATAAGATTACTAAAGACAATCTTGGTTTTATGGATGAAACACTTGATGCAATCAACAATAAAAAAAATCCAGTAATTATTTTTCCTCAAGGAACAAGAGTAAAAAATAATGAAAAAGTGCCTTTAAAAAAAGGGGTTGGAAAAATTTACACAAGTGCAAATGTTTTGTGTATTCCTGTTAAATTAAATAGCGGAGATATTTGGCCTAAAGATAGCTTTTTTAGATATCCTGGTGAAATTAACATTGAATTTAAAAATCCTATAGAGCCAGGATTATCACACGAAGAGTTTATGCAAAAACTTGAAAATGAAATTTATAATTAGCTTTCTCTTCCAAAATTTGGTTTGCTAATATCTTGTCCGGCTTTAATAATATCCTCCCTAATCTTTTTAGTCTTTGTAAATAGCTGGTAAAGTTTTTTACTATTTTTTTTAAGAATTGCTTTTTTAATAACATTTAAATCATTATTAAAATTCTTTAACATTGCTAATATCTCTTTGCTATTTGCAATCATTATATCTTTCCACATCGTTGGATCAGAAGATGCAATCCTAGTAAAATCTCTAAAACCACTGGCGCTGTACTTGATTACTTCTGATTTTGTTGAGCTTTCAAGGTTAGCTGCTGTTCCAACAATGTTGTATGCGAATAAATGAGGAATATGACTTGTGATTGCCATTACTTTATCATGATGCTCTGGAGTCATAGTTTGAACTCTGCTTCCAGTTTTTCTCCAAAAACCAATAAGCTTTTTTAAACTTGTTTTATTTTTTTTGTTTACAGGTGTTAAAATGCACCATCGATTTTGAAATAAAGTAGCAAATCCTGCCTCTGGTCCGCTAAGTTCTGTTCCTGCAATTGGATGACCAGGTATCCAGGCTATATTAGATTTAAAAATTTTATCTAAAATTTTTACTACCGCAAGCTTTGCTGATCCAACATCGGTTACAATACAATTTTTTTTAATAAAAGGTTTAATAGTAATTGCTATATTTTTGTAAGTTCCAAGAGGAGTGCATATTATTACAAGATCTGAGTCTAAAACACTTTTTGCAAGACTCCCTTCAATGGTATTTGCAATTTTAAGCTTCAAGACCTTTTGTAAAACAGTTGAGGACTTATCATGAGCAATAATATGTTTAGATATTTTTTTTTTTCTAATAACTCTAGCCAGAGATGATCCAATAAGACCCATGCCTATAATAGTAATTTTTTTAAACATTAAAAAATATTTTTAAGCGTATTGATAAATTTTCTATTTTCATCAGAGTTCCCAATTGTTACTCGAAGACAATTTGGTAAATTATAATTCTTCATCTTTCTAAGAATAATTTTATTCTTTATAAACTTATTATAAACCTGATCAGCAGAAATTAGTTTGTTTTCAAAATGCATTAAAAAAAAGTTTGCGACTGGAATATTTGTTACAATCCCAAGCTGTATAAAATTTTCAAAAAATATTTGAGACCATTTTAAATTATGTTCAATATTTTTTTTAAGCCAACTTTTATCTCTTAAGGCCTCAATGCCAGCACTTTGTGCTGCAGTATTTACATTAAAAGGAGGCTTAATTAATTTTAAAGCCTCAATAATTCTTTGACTTCCGTAACCCCAACCAAGCCTTAAACTTGCAAGTCCATAAATTTTTGAAAATGACCTGGTAATAATTACATTCTCAAAATTTTTAAATAAATTTAAGCCTGATGCAAAATCTTTCTTATTAACAAATTCCTGATAAGCATCATCAACAACCAGCAAAATTCTGCTTGGTAGTTTTTTTCTAAGCAACAACATTTCATCTTTAGTTAAGTACGTTCCTGTAGGATTGTTTGGGTTCGCAAGAAAGACAACCTTTGTTTTATTTGTAACTTTTTTTACAATATTGTTTACATCTGCCGTAAAGTCATTCTCATTAGCCATTACTACTTTTGCACCATGAATGCTTGCGTATATGCGGTACATTAAAAAACTATACTCAGTGACTATAACTTCATCATTTGGTTTTAAAAATAACTGACATACCAAGCTAATTATTTCGTCAGACCCATTACCAATGATAACTTTTTTTGAATTTAAATTAAAAACTTTTGATATTACTGAAATTAAATTATTTGAATCTCCATCTGGGTATCTAAATAATTTTTTTCCAGTCTGATTATAAGCATTAATTGCTTTTAGTGATGGCCCCAATGCGCTTTCATTTGCTGAGAGTTTTATTGGGTTTTTAATATTTTTTATTTTTGAAAGACCGCCTAGGTATTTAATATTAAAAAACTTTTTAAATTTTAAAGTCATATAAAAATTAAAAAAAAGCTAATTAACACAATGTTGTGTTACTGAATACTAGTTAGTCACTGGTTTTCGTAAATTGACACAAAAATAGGCATGGGATAAAAGTTTCTTGCGCTGATTTACCGAATTGCGAGCGCAAAAAACAGCTAAAGAGGTAAAAAAGCCTAAATTAGGTTTTTTTAATTAGAATGAAATTAGAGTCCGAAATAGTAAACAGTTTCATAGAACGATCATCAAAAGTCCTGGACGTTGGATGTGGTGACGGAGAAATACTACTTAACTTAAAAGAACAAAAAAATATTGATGCTAGAGGTTTTGAAATAGATCATAAAAAAGTTCAGGAAAGTTTAATAAAAGGACTTTCTGTTATCCAGGGTGATGCTGAAAAAGACCTAATGAATTATCCTAATAAATCATTTGATTACGTTATTCTTACTCAGACTTTACAAGCCTTTTATGATCCAAGAAAAGTTCTAAATGAAATTCTTAGAATTGGTAAAAATGCAATTGTATCAATTCCAAACTTTGGCTACTGGAAAGTACGGTTAGATCTTTTGATTAAAGGTAAAATGCCTGTAACTGAAGCTTTACCAAACACTTGGTTTAATACACCAAATTTACATATGTGCACTATTAAAGATTTTTATGAACTATGTAATTTAGATGGGATTGAAATTAAAAAATCAATAGCAATTACAAACAAAAAACATTCTGCAATTACAAAGAATAACCTTGAATTTAAAAACCTTACAAGTGAACTTGCAATTTTTTTACTAAGTAAATCAAACTAATTTTGAACAATAGATAGTTTTTTAAAAGAATTAAATTTTGATATAATTTTTCTTTAATGAAGAATTGTAAAAACATTTTAAATTTTGATACCAAGCTGAAAAATTATTAGGTTATAATATAATAAAATTTTCATGTTAAAGATTGAAATTATACCTTGCCTAAAAGATAACTTTTCCTTTGTTATTTATAATAAAATAAATCGAAATAGTCTTGTAATAGATCCTGGAGAAGTTGAACCAATAATTTATTTTATAAAAAAAAATAATTTAAAATTAAATTATATACTTAATACTCATCATCACTCAGATCATATTGGTGGTAACTTGGAGCTAAAAAAAAAATATTCTTTAAAAATTGTTGGATCGAAAATGGATCAAAAGAGAATTCCAGGAATTGATATTGTTTTAAATGACGGAGATATATGGAACTTTGAAAACAGCGAGATAGAAGTAAGAGAAACCCCCGGCCACACCATAGGTCATATTTATTATTACCTTAAGAAAGAAAATGCTTTATTTACCGGTGATACTTTGTTTTCTTTTGGTTGTGGAAGGCTTTTTGAAGGAACTTACGAAAATATGCTTTCATCACTAAAATTAATTAAATCTCTTCCACACAATACAAACATATATTGTGGACACGAATATACCCTTAATAATATAAAATTTTGTCTCTCATTAGATAAGGAAAATCAAATTTTGAAGAAAACTTATAATGAAATTAAAAAAAAAATTGATCTTAATATTCCATCAATTCCAACCACTCTTAAAGAGCAAATCTCTAATAATATTTTTTTAAATTTTGATAACATAGAGTTAAAAAAAAAATTAAAATTTGAAAATTTAGACGAATTAAATTTTTTTAAAAAAATAAGAGAACTAAAAGATCAATTTTAGTTAATATTTTCCAATATTGACAAGGAAACATCCCTCTATATATTGCCACGACTTTTTATATTATCTATGACTTTCGCAGTAATTAAAACGGGTGGTAAGCAATACAAAGTGACGGCGGATGACACTTTGAGAATAGAAAAGCTTAATAAAAAACCTGGAGAAAAATTAGAATTTAAGGATGTATTGTTAACAGTTGATAAGGATGCAACTGACATTGGAAGTCCTATTGTCGAAGGAGCTAAAGTTGAAGCTGAACTACTTAAGCAAGAGCGAAACAACAAGATTATAGTTTTTAAAAAAAGAAGACGACAAAACTCTAGACGAAGGAGAGGACATCGACAGGATGTTTCGATAGTGAAAATTTTAAAAATCTATGGTAAAAATGGCAAACTTTTATCTGAAAGTTCAAAAAAAATAGTTGAAGAAAGCAAAGAAACTAAAACTACTGTAAAAAAAAAGATTAAATAAATATGGCAACAAAAAAAGCCGGTGGCTCTACAAAAAACGGAAGGGATAGTGCTGGGCGTAGGCTAGGAGTGAAAAGATTTGGCGGTGAAAAAGTTTTAGCTGGTAATATCATAATGCGACAACGGGGAACAAAGATGTTTCCGGGTATTAATGTTGGTATGGGCAAAGATCATACAATTTTCTCAAAAGTAAACGGAACTGTTAAGTTTGAAACAAAAAAACTTGGCAGAACTTTCATTTCAGTTATCCCGAACTAATATAAATCAGTTTTAAACGCTGATTTCTTTTAATTTAAAAAATCTGAAAATATGAAATTCTTAGATCAAGTAAAAATAACTGTTCAGGGTGGCAGCGGAGGAAATGGCTGTATGTCTTTTCGAAGAGAAAAATTTATTGAATTTGGTGGTCCTGACGGTGGAGATGGTGGAAATGGCGGATCAGTAATTTTAACTGCAGCAGAAGGTCTAAATACATTAGTAGATTATAGATTTACACAGATACACATTGCAAAAAATGGTTCACATGGATCTGGAAATAATAAAACAGGACAAAATGGTAAAGATGTTGCTCTAAGAGTACCAATTGGAACCCAGGTCTTTGAAGAAGATAAGAAAACTTTATTATTTGATTTTATAAAAAAAAATCAAAGTTATATCGTTGCAAAAGGTGGGAAGGGTGGATTAGGTAATGCACGATTTAAAAGTTCAACAAATCGAGCTCCAAGAAAATTTACCTATGGTGAGAAAGGAGAAGAATATAATCTCTGGTTAGAACTTAAACTTATTGCAGATGTAGGAATTATTGGTTTTCCAAATTCTGGAAAATCAAGCTTGCTATCAATTTCAACTCGAGCAAAACCTAAAATTGCAAATTATCCATTTACAACATTAACACCAAATTTAGGTGTTGTTAGGATAGATGATAAGGAAATTGTTATGGCAGATATTCCTGGATTAATTGAAGGAGCTCATCAAGGCGCAGGTTTAGGAGACAAATTTCTTAAACATATTGAACGATGTAAGAGCATCATTCATTTAATTGATATTACTGAGGATAACCTCGTAGAAAGGTACAAGATTATAAGAAAAGAACTAAAGGAATTTAATTCTAATCTTTTGAATAAAAAAGAGGTTATTGTTCTCAATAAGATTGATTTATTAGATGATAAAAATAAAAAAGAAAAAATCGAAGATTTTTCGAAAAAACTAAAAAAGAAAGTCTATGATATTTCAGTCAGTAAAAAAATTAATACTAGAAACTTATTAAAAGCTATTTAAATGAATATTTTAAATTATAAAACTTTTGTAATTAAAATTGGTTCTAGTCTTATTGTTGATGGTAAAAATAAGATAAAAACTAAATGGTTTAAAAATCTAGTAGACGATATTATTTTTTTAAATAATAAATCAAAAAGAGTTATTATAGTCTCATCGGGTGCAATTGCTCTAGGATGCGATTTACTAAAAATAAAAAAAAAAAAAATTAAACTTGGACAATTTCAGGCTATAGATGCTGTAGGTCAA
>VHCA01000004.1 GCA_016882225.1 Candidatus Pelagibacterales bacterium | reverse complement strand
GAAATCTATGCATTCTTTTAAATTCAAAAGGTGAGAAGTTAGAAATTAGATCTCCGTTTGAGTTTTTAAGGATTATTCAAGAAGAAGGAAAAAAATCTTTCTCTATTCAGCGTTTTAAAGGTTTAGGTGAAATGAACCCGGATGAACTATGGGAAACAACGCTTAATCCCAAAAATAATACTTTATTAAAAGTTAAATACTCAAATAACGGAGGGGCCAATGTCACAAAACCAAATGAAAACGATCATGAAATATTCAAAATATTGATGGGCGATGATGTTTTACCAAGAAAAGAATTTATTATGAAAAATGCAATAAGGGTAAGCAACCTCGATGTTTAAATATTATGCGAGAACTAAGTACAGAAGGTATTCATGAAAATCGAATTAAGCTTTCAATACTAATCAAAATTAGATGGATTGCTATTATTGGGCAGCTAGCAGCTATTTTGGCTGTTTATTTTTTATTTAATTTTGAATTACCCCTTTTTTATTGTTTCTCTCTTATTTTACTTTCAGCTTTTTTAAATATAATTTTACAGGCCAAATCTAAGAAAACTCATCTTTTAACAAACATCCAGGCTACATGGAGTATTTTTTTTGATTTGATCCAATTGTTTGGTTTACTTTTTTTAACAGGAGGAGTTACAAATCCTTTCTCAATATTAATTGCAGCCCCAATTACTATCGCATCCGGATTTTTAAGTTTACGAAGTACAGTTTTCATTGGAATAATGTCAGTTATACTAACAGTATTTTTATCTTTTTTTTATTTTAAGCTTCCAGGATTAAATCAAATAAACTTTTTTCCAAGTTTTTATATTGGGGGTTTAACCTTAGCACTTTGTACAGCAATAATTTTTTTTGCTATTTATTCACAAGGTATCAAAACAGAAAATATAAGAAGAAGTAAGGCCATTCATGAACTCGAACAAACATTTTTAAGGGAAAAGGAATTAAAGTCGTTAAGTGGATTTGCAGCAGCAGCAGCCCATGAGCTTGGCACGCCCTTAAATACAATATCTTTAGTTGCAAAAGAGTTAAAAAAAGAAGCTAGTTTATATTCAAAATTTAAATCAGATATCGATCTTTTAGTATCCCAAACTCAGCGGTGTGGAGAAATTTTAAAACAAATAACATCTGATCCATATAAGCAGGATTTATTTTTGGAAAATGCATCTTGCCATTTAATAATTGAAGAGATTAAGAATTCATCACAGTTTTTAAATAATAAGATTTTTTTATTAGATATCAATAATTATAACAAAGATTATTTCTTAAAAAAAAAAATAGAACTCATTTATGGAATTAAAAATTTAATTGATAACGCTTTTAAGTTTTGTACAACAACAGTAAAAGTTGTAATTAAATCTTCTGATAATTATTTACAAATTATAATTGAAGATGATGGTCCTGGGTTTTCAAGTGAAATAAAAAATAATTTAGGAGATCCATATATAAAATCACAATCAAGTTTTATTTCTAAAAACCAAGGTTTAGGTCTTGGTTTTTTTATATCTAAAACATTTTTAGAACGCTTAAAAGCAAAAATAAATTTTTACAATAACAAAACTAGTGGGGCTGTAGTTGATATTTTTTGGTCTTATAGTGACTTGAAAAAAGCTGAACTTATATGAAAGGTTCTTGTTGTGTCATGCAATGAATTGCACCAAATCCCCAGATGAGATCTAAGCAATTAATAGGAATTATTTTTCTATTTTTTATTTTCTTTTCAAAAACTGCTATTGCTTTATCATCCATTTTATTTTCAAAAATTGGGACTAGAAGTATTTTATTTGCAAAATAAAAATTTAAATAACTTGCAGGCACTCTTGTATTTTCAATAAATATAGGGTCAGGCATTGGTATTTCAAAAATTTCAAATTTTTTTCCATAAATATTTTTTGCTTTTTGTAGGATATTTAGATTTTCTTTTAAAGCAGCGTAATTTTTATCTTTTTTATTTTTTTCTACTGCTGTGAAGATTTTATTTATATCAAAAAATCGAGTTATATCATCTATATGGCCATGAGTATCATCGCCAACAATTCCTTTGTGTAACCAAATAAAATTTTTAACACCTAATGTTTCATACAAACATTTTTCTAAATTTGTTTTATTTAAGGTTGGATTTCTTTGTTGGATTTTGCTTAAAAGACATTCTTTTGTAAGAAGAATAGAGCCAATTCCATTTACATCTATAGCACCTCCTTCGAGGACTATTTTTTTATTTTTTTGTACAATATCAATTATTTCAATTTGTTTCATTTCTGAAATCTTAATCTTAACTTGGTTATCATTTTTGTAATTGTTATATTTTGCCCAAGCATTAAATTGAAAATTAGGTATTAATTTTTTTTTTAAATTATTATTTACTAAAAAGTTTGGAGCAAAGTCTCTAGTCCAAGCTCTATCCGTTCTAACTTTATACATAAAAATATTTCTTATTTGCGATTGTTCTTTTGCTAAGATTTCTAGTATTTCTTTTTTATTTGCAGATGGCTGGATAAGAACATCTACTCTTTGAACTTTTGATATTTCGGATATTATTTTTGCGAATGTTTTTGGGATATTTTTAAATTTATTCGGCCAATCATACTTATTATGAGGCCAAGCAACCCATGTTGAGCTTTGTTTTTCCCACTCTGCAGGCATTCGGTAGCCAAGAGACGCCAAATGCTCACTCATTATGTGAGTTTTTTAATAATTCTTTATAAAAATCTATTCTTCTATCTCTAAGAAATGGCCAGTGTTGTCTAACTTTTTCGACCTTATTCAGATCAATTTTGCAAATGATTATCTCTTCTTTTTCATTGTGGCCTTGCGCTATTATGTTGCCACTAGGGTCGAAAACAACTGAATTACCCCAAAATTGAATCTTTTTGTTTTTTTTACCTTCATTTCCAACTCTATTCACCGCAACAACGTAAACTCCATTTGCGATAGCATGAGATCTTTGTATGGTCAACCATGCATTAAGTTGAGATTTTCCAAATTTTTTTTTCTCTCTAAGATGCCACCCGATTGCTGTTGGATAAAAAATTATTTCTGCACCTTTAAGAGTTGTTATTCTTGCAGCCTCAGGAAACCATTGATCCCAACATATTAAGGTTCCAATATTTCCAAATTTAGTTTCTATATTTTTGAAACCAAGATCACCAGGTGTGAAATAAAATTTTTCATAATATTGGGGATCATCAGGGATATGCATTTTTCTATAATGGCCAATAATTTTTCCATTGTCATTTATAACTACGCAGGAGTTATAATAAATTCCTGATAATTTTTTTTCAAACAAAGGGACTATTAATATAACTTTATTTTCTACAGCAGTTTTGCTTAAAACATCAATTGTTGGACCAGGTATTTTTTCAGCTAATGAAAAATTTGAATGATTTTCTTCCTGGCAAAAATATTGTGTTAAAAAAAGTTCCGGAAGACAGATAATTTGAGCTCCTTTTAATTTTGCTTGTTGTATCTTTTTTATTGCTTTTTCTAGATTATTTTTTGGCCTTGTATCCATTTTAATCTGGATCAAGGCAACTTTAGTTACATTTGCCATCTTTTTTAAAAGATTTTAGAAAAATTTCTTCTTTCTCGATTTTCCCAATTTTTTCTGTGATAAGCATCACTTACAATCAAAGGTACCACAGTAGTTGCTTCTGCAAAAACCATTTGTTCCATTGATGTATCAACTTTTCCCCATGAACTTGCTTCTTTTAGTGTTGAAGAACTGCATGCACCATCGCGAACATCGGCGACAGTTATTTGAATTGCATATTTATGCATATCAACTTCTTTTCCTAATAACTCTGCACATATAACAGTATCTTGAATAAAGTTTTTAGGAACTCCACCGCCAACCATAAATAAACCAGATGTTTTTGATCTAATTTTAATTTCAGTAAGTTCTCTAAAATCTTTTACTGAGTCTAATGTTAAATGTTTTTTAGGGTTTTTTTCTTGATGCATTACAAGTCCAAATCCAGCGCTAGAATCTGTAAAAGCCGGGCAAAAAATTGGAACATTTTTTTCATATGCGCATTGAATTAAAGATTCTTTTTTTTTTGAGTTTTTTTGTAAATATTTTCCCATTTCTTTAATGAATTCTCTCGAAGTATACGGTCTTGGCTCTAGCGTATCTGCAATTTCACAAATCGTTTTATCACATTTTTGCAGCTGGTCCTCATCAATGTAAGTATCGTAGATTCGGTCAATATAATGATCGCGTAAAACGCTATCATCTTGAAACTGTGAGCCTTGATAATGTTTAAATCCAAGGGCTTCAAAGAAATCCATATCTATTATGGACGCTCCAGTTGCAACAACAGCGTCTATCATATTGAAACGAATTAAATCAGTATAAATTTTCATGCATCCCGCCGCAGAGGTAGAGCCGGCTAAAGTTAAAAATATTGAACAGTCTTTATCACCTAACATTTTGTTAAATATTCTAGCTGCGTTTGCAGTTTCTCTAGAGCTAAATGACATTTTAGACATCCCATCAATAATAGGCCTAGCATCAAAGGATGTGATATCAATGTGCTCTACTTTATTTTTTAAAAAGCTGGATTTGTTATGTCCTACTGACGGCGTTGAACTAGCCATTAAGCAACAAGATAATTACTCTTAAGTTCTTCATCTTGTTGGTACATAGACATTATAGGTTTGTCCTCAACTTCATGAATATCATCAGAGTAAAATCCATTAAATTTTGTTCTAAATGTCAGTCCATAGCTACCAAGCTGCCCTATTTCTATATAATCACCTTCATTAAGATTATTTGGTAAAATGTATGGTCCTTTCATAAAATCCATACTATCGCACGTTGGTCCACAGAAACTAAAAGGAGTGAGTCTTCTGCTTAAATTTTTTCCATTTTCAATAACTCTAGTTGGAAAAATAAAATTAAGTGTTCCGGCATCAAAAAGGGATCCATATGTTCCGTCATTGATGTAAAGTTTTTGTTTTTTTCTTAATTCTACTCTTACAATAGTAGATCCACTTTCTGCAACAATAGCCCTACCAGGTTCGCAGATTAATTCAGGTTTATTTTTAAGGGATAATTTCTCAATAGCTTCTGATATCTCAGTAATATAATTTTCAAGTGGTTGCGGATACAAATCAGGATATCGTGATGGAAAACCTCCACCTACATTTATAATATCCGGTTCAATTCCAGATTTTAAAATTAAATTTCCAATTTCTTTAATTCCCTTTGAATACGATATTGGGTGCATACATTGCGAACCAACGTGAAAACTTATTCCTATTTTTTTTGCATGAAGCTTTGCAACTTTGATTAAATTAACAGCCTCACTTATTGATGCTCCAAATTTTTTTGATAAGTCAATTTCAGCATGCTCGTTTGACGCAAAGATTCTAAGATATAAAGTTAAATCTTTAGCATTTTTTGTAGAATCTAAAATTTTATTTAATTCATCCTTTGTATCAAAGGCAAAATCTTTTATTTGATATTTAAAATATGCCTCTTCAATACTGTTTCTGTTTTTAACAGTATGCATAAAATATAATTTTGCATCAGGGGCAATTTTTCTTAATAATTTTATTTCTTCAAGGGAGGCAACATCAAAATTAGAGATACCGTTCTGATAAATATTTTTAATAACGGTTTCATTGGGATTTGTTTTTACTGCGTACAGGGATTTCCCGGGGAAATTATTTACAAAAAAATTACAAGAGAGTTTTAAGCTCTCAGGTCGAATACAATAAACTGGATTTACAGGTCGAAGAACCTGAACCAGCTCATTAACAGACTGAAATTTTCCCATTTCATAAAACCCCACGTTAGTTAAGAGCTGTTATTTTTAACAGACTCTTGAGTCGTTGAAATAAGGTAATTTTAATTTTCTGTAAAGAAATTATTTAGTGTTATAGAATTTTTCTGTTGGGTACAATTCTCTTATCTTGAACAAGTCTTCTTAAGATCTTATATTGATCTGAATGGAAAAATTTTCTGGATCAAAACTTAAACTTGATAGTTTTAAAAACAAAACTCTTCTTATTGTAGATGATGATGATCCTTTTAGGATAAGGCTCTCAAAAGCGATGGAAAATAAGGGTTTTTTGGTAGTTTCCGCATCGGGTGTTGAGGATGCAAAATCTAAAGCTAAGTCTAACCCACCAGGATTTGCAGTTGTTGACCTAAGGCTCAACGACGGGAATGGACTAGATGTAGTTAAAGAAGTCCATAATTTGCTTCCAGATAGCAGAGTTGTGGTACTTACAGGATACGGAAACATACCAACAGCAGTTGCCGCGGTAAAAGCTGGAGCTATAGATTATATTCCAAAGCCAGCTGACGCTGAAGCCATAGAGGCTGCTTTATTGGCTGATAAGAATAAAAAAGCCGTTCCTCCAGAAAATCCTATGTCCGCTGACAGAGTTAAATGGGAGCACATCCAAAGAGTATATGAGTTGTGTGATAGAAATGTATCAGAGACTGCAAGAAGGCTAAATATGCACAGAAGAACACTTCAAAGAATCCTCTCTAAAAGGTCTCCTAAATAATTTTTTTAATTTTAAATTTTACTTTAAGTAGTTGTGGTAAAATTACAACTAATAGAAGAATTTTAAATAATTCAGCTAGCAAAAAAGGTTTTACTCCTAAATCAAAAATTGGTTTGTCCCATCCGATTAAGTATCCTAGCCAAATAGCGCCAAGGCAGTAGATAAAAGAAACTGATATAACTAATAAAGCAAAGTTATAAAAATAGCTTTTTTTAAATTCAAACTTTCCCGAAAGGTATACGCAAATAAAAAAACCTAAAAGATAACCAAAAGTTGGTCCGATTATATAGCTATAGCCAATACCCTTTTCAGGGGTTCCTGCAAATACCGGAAAGCCTAGTAAACCCTCAATAATATAAATTGAAATAATTGTAAGTCCTAATTTATAACCAAACAAAATCCCAATTGCTGCAACAACAAAGGTTTGCATTGTCATTGGCACTGGATAAAAAGGAACTTTTATTTTTGCTGAAATTGTTAGAATTATGGTTGATAAAAGAGCTATAAAAAAGAGAAAAAAAACTTTCTTTAAATAAGAGTATTTATTACTTGCTAAGGTTTCAGTTTTCATTTTTTGTTAGTTTTAAAAAAACATCTTCTAGATCAGCATCTTCTGTTAAAATATCTAAAATTTCAACTTTTTTTTCTTTAACTTCAGATATAATTTCCTCAATTTGATGGTCTTTTTTGTTGTAAATAATACTAATTATATCATTCTTTGAGTAGTTTATTCTAAGGCCGTTTTTTAATTTTTCTCCAATGTTAGTATGACTCTTAACTCTAAACGATACCTTTTTAGTACTTATTTTCTCTAGTAAATCTTCAGTTCGATCTAGAGCAATTAGTTTTCCATTATTTATAATTGCAATTCTATCACATAAAGACTGCGCTTCTTCTAGGTAGTGAGTTGTTAAGATTATTGTAATACCTATTTTATTTAATTCTTTTATATTTTCTAAAAGATTTTGTCTTAGCTCAACATCTACACCAGCTGTTGGCTCATCAAGTATTAAGATTGGTGGACGATGAACAAGTGCTTTTGCAACAAGCAAACGTCTTTTCATTCCTCCAGAAAGACTTCGCGCATATGCATTTGCTTTGTTTGTAAGCATTGTAATTTCTAATATTTTTTCTGTAATTCTATCCTTTGATGGAACTCCATACATTCCAGCTTGTATCTCTAATAATTTTTGTGGTGTAAAAAATGGGTCTAAATTAATCTCTTGCGGAACAATGCCTATTGAAGACCTAACTTCTCTTGGATTTAAATCTAAATCGTAATTCCAAACTTTGATATTTCCATTAGTTTTTATAACTGTTCCAGCAAGGATGTTTATAAAAGTTGATTTTCCAGCTCCATTTGGACCAAGCAGTCCAAAAATTTCACCCTGTTTAACATTAAAATTAATATCCTTTAAAGCTTCAGTAGTTTTTTTATTATTAATATAGGTTTTTGATAGATTATTTATTTCTATAGCTGGAAAATTTTGCATACAATTAAATAACAATGTTTATATAACTTTTATTTAATTAATTCCTATTGGTTTAATGAAAAATTTAGGACCAGGTGATCTTTTATATTTAATAGATGGGTCAGGTTATATTTTCAGGGCATTTTATGCATTACCTCCATTAACTCGTAAAAGTGATGGAATGCCCGTTGGTGCGGTAAGTGGGTTTTGTAATATGCTTTATAAGTTTTTATACGAAACTAAGAAAACAGAAATAAAACCCACACATATAGCTGTTATTTTTGATAGTGCTCGAAAAAATTTTAGAAATGAGATTTACCCTGACTATAAAGCAAATAGGTCTGAAACTCCCGAAGAATTAATTCCACAATTTGATTTTATAAGACAGGCAGTTCAGGCTTTTAGCTTGCCAAGTATTGAAATGGAGAACTATGAGGCCGATGATTTAATTGCAACTTATACAAAGGAGGCAGTTTCTCAAGGTGCAAAAGTAAAAATTATTTCTTCAGATAAAGACCTTATGCAACTTGTTAATGAAAAAGTTGGAATGTTTGACTCTATGAAAGATAGGGAAATAGGTGTTAATGAAGTTAAGGAAAAATTTGGAGTAACACCTGATAAAGTAATTGATGTGCAGTCTTTAGCAGGAGACTCCTCAGATAATATTCCTGGTGTTCCAGGTATAGGTGTTAAGACTGCAGCAGAACTTATTAATGAGTTTGGTTCATTAAGTAATTTATTAGAAAAAGCAGAAACAATAAAGCAAACTAAAAGAAGACAAACTATTTTGGAGAATAAAGATAAAGCCTTATTAAGTAAAAAATTAGTGTCTTTAAAGTTAGATGTTCCAGTTAAAAGCAAATTAAATGAATTTGAAGTTAAGAAAATTGATAAAAAAAAGTTAATTAATTTTTTAAGAAATATGGAATTTTCAAAATTACTTCAAAGAATTCAAGATACAGATCAGTTGGATTTTGAAATAGAACCAGAAAAAAATTTAAATATTAAAAAGATAAAAATAGATAGAAAAAAATATAAAACAATTTTTTCAAAGGATGATCTAAAAGATTTAATTTTGCAAGCAAATGAAAAAAAGTTTATTATTGTAGATGTTGAAACTAATTCTTTAGATATAAAAAACGCAGAATTAGTTGGAATTTCATTTTGTATTTCAGAGGGAGAGGCTTTTTATATTCCTCTTGGCCATTTAAACAAAGAAGATAGCGAAATAAATAAACAATTAAGTACTGAGTTAGTTTTAAAAGAGATTAAAAATTTATTAGAAAGTAAAAATATCAGAAAAGTTGGTCATAATATTAAATTTGATTATAGAATTTTAAGAAAATACGGCATCGAACTAAATTACATTGAAGATACTATGTTGCTTTCGTATATTTTAGATTCAGGTCTGCATAGACACGGAATGGATCTTCTTTCAGAACTACATTTAGACCATAAAACTATATCGTTTAAGGAAGTGGCTGGCACTGGAAAGTCTCAAATTACTTTTGATCAAGTTCATATTGATAAGGCTTCCGAATATGCTGCTGAGGATGCAGATATAACCTATAGATTATATCAGTTATTTTATGAAAGGGCTGTTAAAGATAAAATTTTAGACGTTTATGAAACTTTAGAAAAGCCAATGATTAAAATATTGGCTGATATGGAAGAAATAGGAATAAAGGTTGATGTAAATATTTTAAAAGATCTTTCAAAACAATTTGAAAAAAATATTAAAGATTTAGAAAAAAAAATTTACATTTTATCAGGAGAAGAATTTAATATCGCTTCCACAAAACAGCTTGGCGATATTCTTTATAAAAAATTAAAAATTATAGGTACAAAAAAAACTAAAAAAGGAAACTATGCAACCAATGTTAATATTTTGGAGGATTTAGCATTTCAAGGTCATGAACTTCCAAAGCTAATTTTAGACTGGAGACAAATATCAAAACTAAAGAATACTTATACTGACAACTTAGTAGATTTTATTAATTCTAAAACAAAAAGAATACACACCTCCTTTTTACTTGCGGCTACTAATACAGGAAGACTCGCATCTAGCGACCCAAACTTGCAAAATATTCCAATTAAAACAAGTGAAGGAAAGGAAATACGTTCTGCATTTATAACTGATAAAGATAAAATTTTAATTTCTTCTGATTATAGTCAAATTGAAATGAGAATATTAGCGGATTTAGCAGATGTAAAAGAGCTTAAGAAAGCATTCATAAATAAGGAAGATATTCATAACATCACAGCTTCACAAATATTTAGCACCTCAGAAAAATCTATTTCTGATGAAATGAGAAGAAAAGCAAAAGCAATTAATTTTGGAATTATTTATGGAATTTCTATTTATGGTCTTGCAAAGCAAATATCGGTTTCAAAAGAAGATGCTGATATTTTTTTAAAATCATATTTTAAAAAGTTCCCAGAAATTAAAGATTATATGAATGAAACAATAAAGTTTTGCAGGTTAAATGGTTATGTAAAAACTGTATTTGGTCGTAAGTGTCACTTTCCAAGTATAAATGATAAAAATCATACTATTAAATCATTTCAGGAAAGAGCGGCTATTAACGCTCCTATCCAGGGATCCGCAGCAGATCTTTTACGTTTAGCAATGATTAAGATTGATGAAAAAATCAAATCTAAAATAATTCATTCTAAAATGCTTTTGCAAATTCATGATGAGTTAGTTTTTGAATGTGAAAAAAGTGAGGTAAAAAACGAAAAAAAAATGATTTCTGAAATAATGTCTACAGCTTCGATTCCGTATCATAAGTTCTCCATACCTTTGATTGTTGGGATAAACGAAGGTATTAATTGGAGCGACATACACTAAATTTAATGAATAAAATTATTGCACTCGTGGACGATGATAGAAATATCTTAACAAGTGTTTCTATGGCTCTTGAAAATGAGGGCTTTAAAGTTGATACGTATTTGGATGGTGAAAGTGCATATATTGGCATGTCTAGAAATCCTCCAAATTTAGCAATCATAGATTTAAAAATGCCAAAGATGACAGGTGAAGAACTGTTAGAAAAAATTAGAAAAAAAAGTTCTATACCTGTAATTTTACTCACATCTAAAGATGAAGAAGTTGATGAACTTCTCGGATTAAAGTTGGGTGCGGATGATTATGTAAAAAAATCTGGAGGCTTTTCTACTAAAGTTTTAATTGAAAGAGTTAAAGTTCAACTTAGAAAGTTAGAGCCAAAACAAAGCCAGTCTAAAAATGTTATATCAGTTGGAAAACTTACTTTAGATACTGAACAGTTAGAATGTGAATGGGCTGGCAAGGTGTTACCTGACAAACTCACCACGACAGAGTTCAAAATTGTTCTTGAATTAGCAAAAAGACCTGGTGTCGTTAAAGAGAGGGCTTTTTTAATGAGTGTTGCTTATCGTCAGGACGACGATGTTGAAGATAGAACTATTGATAGTCATATAAAAAGGATAAGGAAAAAATTTAAAAAAATTGATGCAAATTTTTCAGCTATTGAAACGAGATATGGTAGTGGTTATCGCTGGAATATTAACTAAAGCTTATGCAGTATGTATCTCCAATTTTTAGGACACTTCTTGCAAGATTTTTATTTCTTAATCTCCTAGTTTTTTTTGTTCTAGGCTTTGTAACTTTTGCTTATCTAAAATCTATTGAACCTGAACTTGTTAAAGAAAAAAATGAAGATCATCAAAAATTGATAAATAATATTTCTCTAAATATGTCTTTACAGAACGTCCAATTTAAAAAAGATAGTTTAAGAATTTTTTTAACTAAATATAAGTCTCTTCTTCCAAATATTAATTTAATAAGGCTCTATGATAATAAAAAGAATATTGTTATAGACTCCCATTCACTTGATCTTGGATCATCACCCTTTTTTAAAATTGATAATATACAGCAAAAAAATATTAAAGAGACAGACTCATCGCCTGATACATCTAGTTTAACAACAAGAGAGGAGTCGGAGTTTCTTGATAATTTAATAGCTCAAAATTTGAGCATTCTTGGAAATGAAAAAATATTAACTATTTCTAAAAAAATTGGAGATAATTTTTTAGTAATATCTTTATCGGCACTTTTTCAAAATAATGATCAGAGAGGATTTATAGCAATTACAGAAATATCTAGCGATATAGAAAACGCTATAGCAGAAAGAAAAAATTTTGTTCTTAGATCAGCTGGGGCAGTTGCAATTATAATTTTGGTATTCTCAATTTTTTTAAATGCAAATATTATAAAACCTATTCGTATACTTGGAAGATTTGCAACATCAGCAACAGTCGATACCCCTGATAACAAAATAATAAATATAATTAATACACGAGATGATGAAATAGGAAGTCTTTCACGCTCTCTATCTACTATGACTGCCAATTTGTATCAACGAATTGAATTTGCAGAAAGATTTTCTTCAGAGCTTACTCATGAAATTAGAAATCCTCTAGCATCGCTTAAAGCTGCTTCAGAGCTTATCCCTGAAACTCAAGATCTACAAAAAAGAGAAAGGTTAATTAGAATTTTAATTGAAGATGTAAGCCGTATTGAAAGATTGATTACGGATTATTCAAAAATGTTAAGAGATGAAGCCCAGCAAGCTAAATTTGGATTAGATAAGTTTGATCTAGTAGAGATTATTCAGTTTGTTATTAATAATTTTGGAAGAATCTTAGATTCTGAAAAAAAAAAAATTTCAATTCAATTTAATTATAAAAAAGAAAAAAAATTTTTAATATTAGGCTTTAGAAGAAGAATTGAGCAGGTTATTTTAAATATACTTGATAATTCAATTTCTTTTAGTCCAAAAAACGGGATTGTTGACATTAGTTTAGAGATTATAAAAAAAAATATAAAAATAGTAATTTCTGATGACGGACCAGGCTTTGATGAAAAAAATATAAATAAGATATTTAATCGTTTTTACAGCGACAGACCTGATCAAAAATTTGGTCAGCACTCTGGTCTTGGTCTTAATATAGTTAAAAATATTGTGGAGTCTCATAAAGGAGATATAAAAGCTTACAACAAAGTAAATGAAGGAAGAGGTGCTGTTGTAGAGATAAACTTACCACTTGCATCTTAAATTATTATTAAGTTTGATAATTAGATTTTTTATTGTTAATTAAAATTTATGTCTGATTTTAAAGTCAAAGATTTGAAACTCGCAGATTTTGGTGACCGTGAAATTTCATTAGCAGAAACTGAGATGCCAGGATTAATGGCCGTTAGAGAGGAATTTAAATCTAAACAACCTCTCAAAGGGGCAAAGATTATTGGTTGTCTACATATGACAATTCAGACCGCTGTTTTGATTGAAACGCTAACAGTGCTTGGAGCTGAAGTTAGATGGTCTTCGTGCAATATTTTTTCAACTCAAGATCATGCCGCTGCAGCCATTGCAAAAAAAAATATACCAGTTTTTGCCTGGAAAGGTGAAACTGAAGAAGAATATTGGTGGTGTATAGAACAAACAATAGTTGGTAAAAAAGACTGGATACCAAACTTATTACTCGATGATGGTGGTGACCTTACAACCTTGATGCATAAAAAGTATCAAAGCTTATTAAAAAATGTTTTAGGAGTTTCTGAAGAAACAACTACTGGTGTTAAAGCATTAAAAAAAATGGAAAGTGAAGGAAAGCTTTTAATACCAGCTATTAACGTAAACGATTCAGTAACAAAATCTAAGTTTGATAATTTATATGGATGCAGAGAAAGTCTTGTTGATGCCCTTAGAAGAGCAACAGATGTAATGATCTCTGGTAAAGTTGCAGTAGTTGCTGGGTTTGGAGATGTTGGAAAAGGAAGTGCCGCATCCTTGAGACAAGCGGGAGCAAGAGTTTTAGTTACAGAAACAGATCCAATTTGCGCACTTCAAGCAGCAATGGAAGGATATCAAGTTGTATTAATGGAGGATGCCATTTCTGATGCAGACATAGTTGTAACAGCAACTGGAAATACAGACATTGTAACAATTGATCATATGAGAAAAATGAAAGATAGGTCTATTCTATGTAATATTGGTCATTTCGATAATGAAATTCAAGTAAGTGCATTAAGAAATCACAAATGGAAAGAAATTAAGCCACAAGTTCATGAAATAGAATTTCCTAATAAAAAAAGAATTATTTTACTTGCCGAGGGACGACTTGTGAATTTAGGCTGTGGTACAGGCCACCCAAGCTTTGTAATGAGTGCATCTTTTACTAATCAAGTTATTGCTCAAATTGAGCTTTGGCAAAATAAAGGAAAATATAAAAATAAGGTCTATACCTTACCTAAGCATTTAGATGAAAAAGTTGCTAGATTGCATTTAGCAAAAGTTGGAGCAAAGTTAACGAAACTTACAAAAGAGCAAGCCGAATATATAAATGTTTCACAAGAAGGTCCTTACAAGTCGGATGCTTATAGATATTAAGAAATTTTGATAGATTTAAAAGATCTTAATGAAACCAAAAAAATTGCAAGAAAGTTTATAAAGTTTCTTGAACAAGGAGATATAGTATTACTACAGGGAGATCTTGGTTCTGGAAAAACAACCTTTTCAAGATTTTTGATTAATCAATTACAATCTAAAAATAAATTATCTATGAGCGAGGTAACCAGTCCAACATTTAATATTGTAAACTATTACGAAGTTAAAAAGAATAATCTTCAAGTTGCACATTACGATTTCTACAGAATTAAGAAGTTTAAAGAGCTCGAGAATATTGGTTTTCTTGACCAAATTCAAAATTTTGTAAGTATAATAGAGTGGCCGAATTTAATTATGAAAGCTATTGATCAATACTTAGTAATTTCATTTTTTTTAAATTCAAAAACGGATGAAAGAAAAATAAAGTTTAAAGGTACCGGCAAGTGGAGCCAAATTTTGAAAAATGAATTTAAATAGTTCTAAAATAAATAGCTTCTTAAAAAAAAAAAATTTTCAAAAATATAAATTATCTCCTTTGAAAGGAGATGCTTCATTTAGAAAATATTACCGTTTAAAAAATTTAAACAAATCATTTATTCTTTCTCATACAGATAAAGAAAAAAATTTAAACATTAAGACTTATGAAAAAATTTCAACTATTTTAAGAAAAAAAAAAATATTAGTTCCCAAGGTCTTTTGTAGTGATTTTAAAAAAGGGTTTAATTTAATTCAGGATTTGGGAAATAAAAATTTTTTAAATATTATAAACAAAAGTAAAAATAAATTTTTTATTTATAAAAAAATTATTTTTTTACTTTTTAGAATCCAAAAAATAAATTCTAAGAGCTTTAATTTTTTACCAGTTTATAACTTTAAGCTTTTAAAAATAGAATTAGACTTATTTTTTGATTGGTATTTACCAGGAGTTTTAAAAATAAAAAAAAATAAACAAATTACTAAATTAAGAGAGGTACTATTGTCAGTTTTAAAGGACTTAAATTGTAAAAATAATACTTTTGTTCATAGAGATTTTCATGTTTCAAATTTAATGAATAAATCAAATCAAATTTTTTTGATAGATTTTCAGGATGCTGTGAAAGGTCATATAGCTTACGATTTAGCATCATTAATTGATGACGTAAGAATTAAAACATCTTTTGATTTAAAAAAAAAAATATTTAATTTTTATTTAACCTTTTTAAGAAAAAATAAAAAATTTAATATAAGTGAATTCAACAAAATTTTTATTATACTAACTGTACAACGTTTATTTAAAATTATTGGAATATTTTCCAGGCTTTCGATTAGAGATAATAAAAAAAAATATTTAAAGTTAATACCGTATACCTGGAGTATTTTAAGAGAAAGGCTTAAACATCCAATTTTTAATGAAGCTAGAATGATAATTCGACGTGAGATAGACCCTCTACTGAAATGATTGAAAGAGCTATAGTTTTAGCAGCTGGCTTTGGTAAAAGACTTCAACCACTTACTAACGATGTACCAAAACCTTTATTAAAGATTAATAATGTTACACTTCTTGAAAATACTCTAATTTTTTTAAAAAAAATCGGAGTAAAATATTTTGCCGTAAATACTCATTACTTATCAGATGAAATAAAATACTTTTGTAGTACCAAAAAAAATTTATTTGATATTCAAATTTTTCACGAACCTGAAATTCTTGGTACAGGAGGGGGCATAAGAAATGCAATTGATTTTTTTAAAGATGAAAACTTCATTGCAATTAATAGCGATACCTTATGGTCTAATGAATATATAAATCCTTTTTTAAATTTATTTAAAAACTTGGTTATCTTAAAGTCTAAGGTTGGACTTTTGATGGTAAATAAAAATAAAAGTTTTGATAAAGATTTAAAAGGAGATTTTTGCATGGAAAAAAATTCTTCATATTTAAAAAGGGGCACAGATAACAATAATAATCTTATCTATACAGGTTGCCAAATTATCTCACCCAGTATCTTTAAAAGGGAACCTAATATTAATTTTTCAGTTCATAAAATATGGGATCAAGCAATTAGCGATAAATCAATGATTGGAGAAATTGTAGATTATACATTTTATCATGCAACTAATTTATCTATTTATGAAAAATTAAAAAAACTAAATATTAAATGTTGGTAAATATTTTTTCAGCTCTTTCTTTGTCTAAGTATTCGTAATTTTCAATTTTTAAATCTTCTCCAAATATAATTTTTATTGGATTTCCAGTTGGAATTTCTAATTTTACTATAGCAAGATCACTTATATTAAAAATATCTTTACAAATTGCCCTCAGACTATTCCCATGCGCCGATATAATTATTTTTTTTTTTACTTTAAGTTCTGGAAATATAAATTTTTTAAAATAAGGAACAGCTCTATTAAAAGTGTCTTTTAATGACTCAGAGTCAGGGATTTTTTTAGGATCAATATTTTTGTAAATATCAAAAAAAACTGGATGGTTTTGATCATTCCTTGACATTGGTGGTGGTGGGATATCATAACTTCTTCTCCATATTTTTACTTGTGCTTCACCATATTTTTTTTTAGTTTCGTTTTTATTTAAGCCCTGAAGAGCTCCGTAATGTCTTTCATTTAATTCCCAGGCTTTTGTTATTTGGGTTATTGTTGATCCTAATTTCTTATTAATTTCATGCAGAGTTTTTATTGCTCTTTTTTGAAGAGATGTAAAAGCTGTATCAAATTCAATATTTAGTTGTTTAATAAGTTCACCAGATTTTTCAGCTTCTTCTAATCCTTTTTCTGTAAGGTCCGCATCATACCATCCAGTGAATTTATTTTCTAAATTCCATTGGCTTTGACCATGCCTTACCAAGATTAAACAGTACATTTTTTAATATATGAACTATGATAAATTTATAAAATGAGCAAATTTAAGATACTGTATATTACTTGTAAAAATAATAAAGAAGCTAAGCAAATAGCAAAAAATTTAGTTAAAAAAAAACTTATTGCTTGTGCAAATTTGTTTCCAAATATCAGTTCTATTTATAGGTGGAAAAAAAAAATTCATTCATCAAGTGAAACTGTTCTTGTTGCAAAAACTATTAACAGTGAAATTAAGAATATAATACAGTTAGTAAAAAAAAATCATTCTTATGAGTGCCCCTGTATAGTGTTTGCAGATATTAAAAATGGAAATAAAGATTTCTTAAATTGGATAACAAAATCAGTTAAAAGTTAACTTTAAAAAAATCTCAAAATGAATAGTTTTGAGATTAATGATTCGAATTTTTATAAAGTTTATAGTTATTATATTGTTTATATCTGGTTGCGGAACTGTACCAAGGGATACGTCAAATGCTTGCCTAATTTTTTCTGAGAATTACTTTTGGTACAAAGCGGTAAAAGGTTCTGAAAAAAAATGGGGTGCACCCATTGAATTACAGATGGCTATAATTCAAAGAGAGTCCGACTTTGACTGGTTAGCCGTTCCCGAATGGGATAAATTATTCAAGATTATTCCATATAAAAGAAAGTCTAGTTCTCTTGGATACTCCCAGGCTGTAAATGCAACTTGGGAACAATTTCAAAGAGAAACTGATCAAAAATATGCTCTTCGAATAAGTTTTTATGATTCAGTTGATTTTATTGGATGGTACATCAATAAAACTAATGAAATCTTAAAAATATCAAAAAATGATTATTTTAAACAGTATGTTGCCTATTATGAGGGCTGGGGTAATTACAAAAATTATAAAAAATCAAAAGTAGCAATTCCTTATGCTAAGGAAGTTGAGAAAATGGCAATTAAATATCGAGAGCAAATGAGTCAATGCAAATCTCAACTTACAACAAGTAAGTTTATTATTTTTTAATTATTTTTATTTACTTGAAGCTGTTTATTAAGCTCTATCTCTACAGCATCAATTCTTTCAGTTTTTTTACCAATAATTAAGTACATTGATGGGATCACATAAAGTGTAAAAAAAGTTGAAAATAACATTCCAGTAAAAATTACAATTCCAACTGTAAGGCGACTAGCAGAACCAGGTCCAGTTGCCACAATCAAAGGTATAACACCAACCATAGTTGATATTGACGTCATTAAAATAGGTCTAAGTCTTATTGCGCAAGATTCTTTAATTGCTTCATCAATTGATTTTCCTTCAGTTCTAAGCTGGTTTGCAAATTCCACAATTAAAATTCCATTTTTTGCAGCAAGCCCAATTAAAGTTATAAGAGCAACTTGACTGTAAATGTTCAAGGAACTTCCAACAATCCAAAGTCCAATAATGCCTCCAAAAATTGCAAGAGGTACAGTAAGCATTACTGTTGCAGGATGTCTCCAACTTTCAAATTGACCAGCTAACGACAAGTAGGCCGTAAAAAGTGCTAGTAAAAAAATAAAATAAATTGTTGCACTTGTAGTTTTATATTCTAGTGATGCACCCTTGTAATCAATTCTAGCTTCAGGAGGTAATTTTGTTTTTGCAACATCTTCAAGATAGCTCAGAGCCTGGCTAATAGTATAGTTTCCCGCAAGTCTTGCACTTATCGTTACTGCTCTCTGTCTATTATATCTGTTTAAGGCATTGAATGTAGCATTCTCCGAATAACTTGCGATGCTTGATAGTGGAATAAGTTTTCCATTATTTTTAGATCTTAAAAAAATTTTATTAAGATTTGAAGGTTGCTGTCTATTTTTTAAATCAGCTTGAAGCACTATAGAATATTCTTGACCATCTCTTGTATATTTTGTGACTTCTTTTGATCCATATAAAGTCTGAATTGCATTCCCAATTGCATCTATAGTAATTCCTAAATCAGCAGCTTTTTCATGATTAATTTTAATTTTAAGTACTGGCTTAGTTAAATCTAAATCATCATCAATATTTAAGAGATTTTTATTTTTTCTAGCTTCTTCTTTAACTATTTCTTTCCACTGAACTAACTGCTCATAAGTTGCGCCTTTTATTACAAACTGAATAGGCTTATCTGCAGATGCTCTTAAACTTTGTGGTATTACTGGAAAAGCCTTAACCCCAGGGTAACTACTCAGCTGTTGAAAAATTTCACCGATATCTTTTCCACCAAATTTTTTTCTTTTTGACCACTCTTCTAGCAAAACAATAACAAATCCTGAATTAACAGTTCCTTTACTTGAACCGAACCCAGGAATTCTTGTTAGAATTTCCCTATATTGACCCTTGCCTATTTTTGGCAAAAATATTTTTTCAATTTGTTCAACTTTTTCTAAAGTATAGTCAAAACCTGCACCTTCAGGAGCTTGAACAATAACAAAGAATACGCCCCTATCTTCATCAGGAATTAGCTCTTTAGGAGTAATTTTAAAAAGAACTAAAGTTGATATTAATATTACTGCCAAGAAAACTATTACAGCTTTTTGTTTATATAAAATAAATTCTAGAGTTTCTTTATAAAATTTTGTGAATCTATCTAAATATTCATTAAATTTTTTTTGAAATTTTATTTTTGACTCTGATACCTTTACATACTTAGAACTCATCATAGGAGATAAAGTAAGAGCAACAAATGCTGAAATGGCTATTGAAAAACACAAAGTTAAAGCAAGTTCTGAAAAAATCTTTCCAACCAAACCTTTGATAAAAATTAGGGGAATAAACACTGCAATTAAAACAATAGTTGTTGCTATAATTGCAAAAGCAACTTGTTTAGATCCTTTATATGCCGCAACTAGTGAGCTTTCTCCAAGTTCAACTCTCCTGTATATGTTTTCGAGCATAACAATCGCATCATCAACCACTAATCCAATTGCAATTACTAATGCCATTAAAGTAAATAAGTTTAAGGAAAATCCAGCAATATAAATTGCTAAAAATGTTGATATTAAAGATATGGGTATTGCTACAGTTGGAATTAAAACAGAAGAGAGATTTCCTAAAAATAAAAAAATTACAACAATAACAAGTATTACAGAAATTATTATTGTTTTATAAACTTCATCAACTGCAGCCTTAATATAGTTAGCTCTGTCAAAAGACACCTCAAGTTCAACTCCTTCTCTAAGATTTTTTTTTACTTCAACTAATTTTTTTCTAATTCCCTGTGATACTTCGATCGTATTTGCATCTGACTGTTGGTATATGCCGATACCTACAACATTCACTCCGTTTCCTTTAAATAAAGTTCTTGAGTTTAAAGGTCCAAACTCAACTCTAGCAACATCTTTTAATTTAATAAGAGATCCATCTCTTGATCTTTTTAGAACAAGATTTTTAAAATCATCCACCGACTTATAGGTTTTGTCTACTTTAATTACTAAATCAGTTTTTTTTGACTCAATTCTTCCAGCTGGAAATTCTATATTTTCTTTTGCAAGAATAGCCTGAACTTCTTCAACTGTTATATCTCTAGATGCAAGGGCAATAGGATTAAGCCAGATTCTAAGAGAAAGTTCTCTTTCTCCACCAAGAATTATTTGCCCAACACCAGGAACTGTTGAGAAATAATCTTTTAAATATCTAGATGCATAATCAGTTAGTTCTAAATCAGAAAGGTTTTGACTTTTTAGCCTAAGCCAAAGTGTAGTTTGATTGCCCTCAGTTGTTTTAAAGATTTCTGGTCTTTTTGCCTGATCAGGTAAGTTATCAACTACCCTTGAAATTCTGTCTCTAACATCGTTAGTTGCAGTCTCAATATTTGTTCCCGTACTAAACTCCATTGTAATAGTTGATCTTTCATCTTCACTTTTTGACTGAATAGTTTCTATTCCAGGAGTACCTCCTACAATATCTTCTATTTTTTGAGTAATTTGAGACTCAACTATTTCTGCAGATGCACCAGGATACTCAGTTCTAACTGTTACGATGCTTGGATCAATGTTTGGTAATTCTCGAACTGGAATTTTATTAAAAGTAACTAGTCCAAAAACCACTAGTATTAAGGACATTACTGTTGCAAGAACAGGTTTCTTTATAGAAATTTCTGAAAGGAACATTCTTAATTAATGACTTTAATCTGACTTTTATTTCTTACTTTTGAGATACCTTCTCTTACAATTAACTCATCTTGTTTTAGTCCGTTTAATATTTCAACTTTTCCGAAATTTCTTATTCCAACCTTAACTTCAGTAAGCTCAACTGTTTTATTATCAATAATTTTATAGACGTTAAATTTATCGCCTTGCTGAATGATTGATTCTTCAGGTACTCCCAATGAATTTTTTTCACTTAAAATTACACCAACATTAACTAACATTCCCGGTATAATTTTAAGATCAGAATTATTTATTTTTGCCTGAACTAAGATTGAGCGAGTTGTC
Source organism: Candidatus Pelagibacterales bacterium (assembly GCA_016882225.1). GTDB lineage: Bacteria > Pseudomonadota > Alphaproteobacteria > Pelagibacterales > Pelagibacteraceae > Fontibacterium > Fontibacterium africanum. Next base: position 7,100 of record VHCA01000004.1, on the reverse strand, counting down.
GGATCAACACGAGCACTTACAGTTTCTAAAAGACCTTTAAAAGTCTCATTAAAAGCCTCAGTGGTAGCCTCTACTTTAAGATCTTTCTTTAAAACACCTAGGTAACTTTCTGGAATTTTAATATCTATTTTAATAATTTTAATGTCATCAAGAGTTACGATAAAAGAATCTTCACCACCAAGTATTCCAGGAGTAATTTCTCTAATTCCTAATCTTCCCTCAAAAGGTGCAATGACTCTTTCATTTTTTAGATTTGCAATCACATCTCCTTTTTTTATAAAAAGTATTTTATCAAATTCGACAGAATTTATTAAATCAGCTTTTTTAATTCTTACAGAAAAAGACTGATTTGCAATCGCTGTACCAAAGGTATCAACTTTTTCAAAAAAATTATCTTTTGTAACTTTATAAGGCAAAACTTCGGTTGGATTTTGCTGATTCATTTTGCTTTGAACAAAATTATTTAGCAATAATCTTCCAACTATGATTGCAACCACAAGGCCCACTACAACACTTGTAAAAATGTATATTTTTTTTGATACTTTCATTAATAAATTTAACTAAAAATTCCTAATTTTATCTATGATATTTTGTTTAGTTCTTTAATAAACAAATATAACGCGCTGTGGTCAAGGTCTCCCTTTCCAGATTTGACAGTTTTTTCATATAACTCTTGAACTTTCTTAGATATTGGAAGATTAACATTATATTTATTTGCAGTCGCGATTATATTATTCATATCTTTGAGCTGAGTTGAAGATTTTCCGCCTGGTTTAAAATTATTTTTAACAATCCTTTGTCCGTGGTTTTGAAGTATAGGTCCTCCAGCAAAACCTTTTAGCATTGCCTCCCTTACAGCCTCTGGATTAGCTCCAGAACTTTCAGCAAGTAGTAATGCCTCTGCAACTGCACCAATGCTTATTCCAACAATTGCTTGGTTTGCAAGTTTTGCAATTTGTCCGCAACCTGTGGGACCAACGTAAACTGCAGAACCCATAAAATTAAAAAATATTTTCTATTTTTTTAAAAGTACTTTCATCACCACCAGCCATTATAGCAAGCGTTCCATTTTCTGCTCCGATCGTTCCTCCTGATACAGGGGCATCAATAAAAAAACTTTTTTTTTTATTTAAAGATTTTCCAATGTTAATTGCTGTGTCTTGCGTAGTTGAGCTCATGTCGATAAAAATTTGATTGTCTTTACAAACTTCAGATAGGTTTTTTAGATAAATATCTTTACAAACATCATCGTTTGCAAGCATGGTTATTACAACTTCAGATTGTTGAACAAGATCTTTAATATTGTCAAAATTTTTTGCACCCAACTTAACAAGTTCCTCAGTTTTGCTTTTTGTTCTATTCCAAATATTTAATTGATTATTTTTTTTTAAAATATTTTTAGCCATAGGTAGACCCATCAAGCCTATTCCAATAAAACCTATTTTAGTCATTTGAAGCCCATTCTGTCCAAGACCCATCATAAATAGAGAAATTTTTTCCACCAATTATATCAAATGCTTTTGCCAAAATACATGCGGTAACTCCTGATCCACAAGAAAAAACTACCTCCGACGAATTTGATATTTTTAAATTTTCAAATTTTTTCTTTAATATTTCCGAATTTAAAAAGCATTTTGTATTTTGATCAATACATTCACTCCACGGTAAATTTAAGCTATTTGGAATTGAGCCGCTTTTAATATCTGGTCTAGGCTCTGGTTCATTACCGTTAAAACGACCCGAGCTTCTTGCATCTATTAAGTTAAAAGTTTTATCTTCAATATTTTTTTTTATATCAGCTTTTATTTTTAAAAGTTTTAGATCTTTAAAGCATGAAAATTTTGATTCTGGATATTTTTTTCCAGCCCCATTTTCTAGTTCTCTGTTTTCAATTTTCCATTTAATCAAACCTCCATCTAAAATAGAAATTTTACTATGGCCGAAGTAATTAAACATCCACCAAACTCTTGGTGAACTAAAAATTCCAAGAGAATCATAAACAATAATATGATCTTTATTTCTAAGTCCTAAATTTTCGCATAGCTTTTCAAAATAATTAACCTTTGGAATAGTATGAGGATATTTAGATTCAGGATCAGAGAAAATATCAATATCAAAAAAATTAGCATTTGGAATGTGCTCAATTAAAAACTCATTTTTTCCAACTCGTTTTGTATTTGGCATATGCCAAGAGCAATCTAAAATTTTTACATCATCTTCAAATAAATTCTTATCTAGCCACTCTGTTGTAACTAAACTCACTAGTATTTACCGAGTTTTTTTAAGTATTTTTGATGGTAGTCTTCTGCTGAATAAAATTTTTTAGCTTCAGTTATTTCAGTTACAATTTTGTTGCTAAAGATTTTTTCATTCATTATTTTCTTAGACTCTTCTGCTAAAGTTTTTTGATTTTCATTAACATAAAATATTGCAGATCTATATTGTTCTCCAATGTCAGGTCCTTGTCTATTTAAAGTTGTTGGGTTGTGCATTTTCCAAAAAATATCTAGCAGTTCCTTATAGGATATAATTTTTGGATCATATTTAATTTCAATGGCCTCTGCATGTCCAGTATCTTGAAAGCAAACATCTTCATAACTTGGGTTATCTAAGTGTCCTCCGGTATATCCTACGTTTGTTTCAAGCACTCCTGAGGTTAGATCAAATTTTTTTTGAACACCCCAAAAACATCCCGCAGCAAAAATTGCAGTTTCCATTAAAATTATTTTAATTGATATTTTATATGTTAAGAAATTGTTTTGGTAAAATTAATTCAAAATGAACTTTTCAAATCATAAAGGTGCAATTTACATGTTCGCAAGTGTTGCTTTATTTTCTTTAATGGACATACTTGTAAAACTTACTACCAATAGTTATCCAGTCGGAGAGGTAACTTTTTTTAGAGGTTTTTTTGGTTTGCTTCCGATTTTTTTTTTAATTCCAAAAAAAAAAATTTTTACTTTTTTTAAAACTAAAAAAACTAAGCTTCATTTATTAAGAGCTTTTGCAGGAAGCTTTGCATTGATTTCAACTTTCATTGCAATTAAACATCTTCCATTAGCAGAAGTTGTATCTATTTCTTTTGCAGCCCCTGTTTTTGTAACAATTTTTTCTATTCTTTATCTTAAAGAAAAAGTCGGTTTTAAAAGATGGTTTGCAGTCATATCAGGCTTGATTGGTGTTTTGATTATAACAAAACCAGGAACTGCATTATTTAATATCTATTCAATATTCCCATTATTTTATTGTATTGGATTTAGTATTGTAACTGTTTCCATAAAAAAACTGTCAAAAACTGAGCCTGATTATTTGATTGCATTTTATTTCACTATTTTATTAATTTTTATAAGTATTTTTTTTCTGTTTTTTGAAGACTGGAGACTTCCGAATTTAAAAGATTTTATTTTCTTATCCTTAGTTGGAATATGTGGATCCATTGCAAATTTATTTATGACATCGGCCTACAGAATTGCAGAAGCATCACTTATTACTCCACTTAAATATTTGAGCATTATTTCAGCTGTAGTTGCAGGTTATTATATATTTAACGAGATACCTTCAGTTATAACTTTAATTGGTTCTATGCTAATTGTGTTTAGTTCATTTATAATTTTTATGCGTGAAAAAATTAAAAATAAAAAAATTATTCCTCTAAGACAAAATTAGTGACTATTAAAAAAGCACCAAATTACTGGAGAGATGGTAAGAATTTTTTATCCAAGAAAGATAAAGTTCTAAAAAAAATAATTAATAATTCCAAAGGTTTTTTAACAACAAGAGGAAATCCATTTTTTTCACTTTGCAGGTCTATTGTAGGTCAGCAAATATCTGTTAAAGCCGCTGATGCTGTTTGGATGAAGTTTGAAAAAAAATTAGTAGTTATTAATCCTAGCAATGTTTTTAAATTGAATAAAAAAACTCTCAAAAGCTGTGGTCTTTCAAGGCAAAAAGTAGATTATTTAAGGGTTTTATCAAAAGCATTCTTAGATGGCGATGTTAATTTAAAATATTTAAATAAACTTTCTGATGAAGAGGCAATTAAGTATCTAATTAGACTTAAAGGTATTGGAAGATGGACCGCGCAGATGTTTTTAATATTTAATCTTAGAAGAAAAGATGTTTTCCCAGAAAAAGATATTGGTCTGCTCAAAGCTATTTGTAAACAATATAAAAAAAAATATCCGTTATCTAAAACTCAGATCGATCTATTTAAAAAAAAATGGTCCCCGTACTCAACTATTGCAACCTGGTATATGTGGAGAAGTATTGATCCTGTACCTGTTGAGTATTAAACACCTTCAACAATTAAAAGATCACGAATAGTTGTTTCTTTAGCACGCGACCAAGCTTTTTGATATTTTTCTGAATTATAACAATTAATTGCTGTATTATAATCTTTAAACTCCCAGATAACAGTTCTGATAAACTCATCACCTTCTAAAGTTTTATATTTTCCTCCCCTGACTAATGCAGTTCCTCCAAAATCTTTAATCGCTTGAATTGCAAGTTCTGCATAACTTCCAAGTTTATCTTTATTTTCTATAGTCCTATATTTTGCGATCCAATAACCTTTCATAATTTTCTCCTTTATTTTTATTCTAGTATCTTTAAATTAATTAGTGTTATTTATTTAGTCGATGAAGAAATTAGAAATTTCATGGGAAGAATATAATCAAACTGTAGAAAAACTTGCTAAAATTATAAGGGATAGCAACTATCCATTTAATATGATTGTTGCACTTGCAAGAGGGGGTCTTCGACCAGGCGATGTATTGTCTAGAATTTTTAAAGTGCCAATGGCTATACTCTCTGTAGAGTCATACAGAGGAGATAATACCGAGGACCAAAGGGGTCATATGGTATTTTCGAGAGATCTTGCATTAACAGTTGCGGGCATAAGGGATAAGGTTCTGTTAGTCGATGATTTAGCAGATTCAGGAATTACTCTTGAAAAAAGTTTGCAATGGTTAAAACATTATTACGGATTTTATATTTCAGAAGTTAAAACTGCTACACTTTGGTCCAAAAAAGATTCAAAATATAAACCAGACTTTTGTGCAAACCCACTTAAAGATTCTCCTTGGATAGTTCAACCTTTCGAAGTTTATGAAAATATACGTCCAAAAGATTTAAAATAACTATCTAACCCAAAAACTAATTAATCCTAAAATTGCAACCAGCCAAATTGCAGGAGATACCCCTTTTGCTTTTCCGGTAAAAATTTTAATTAAAGCATAAGAGATAAACCCTAAGGCTATTCCGTGGCTGATTGAATAAGTGACAGGCATAGCAACCATAGCAATAACTGCAGGGGCATATTCACCGATGTCATCCCAATCTACGTCTGTAATGTTTCTTAAAAAGAATGTTGAGACATAAACTAGTGCTGCTCCATCAATTTGTTTTGGTAAACTAGATGCAAGTGGAGCAAAAAATAAACAAAGAAGAAACAATACTCCAATAACACATGAAGTAAGACCAGTTCTTCCGCCAGCTTTGACGCCTGAACCACTTTCAACATAAGAAGTTACGTTAGTTGTTCCAAATAAGCTTCCAATTATTGTGGCACCACTGTCAGCTAAAACGGGTTTTCCAATGTTATCTACGTTACCTTTTTTATCAACTTTGCCACAAACATTAGCCACAGAGGTTAGGGTTCCTGCCGTATCAAAGAAGTCGATAAAGAATAAAGTGAATATTACAGATACTAAGCCAATGGTTAACGCACCTTTAATATCAAGCGTTAGAAACATTTTCATTTCAGGAATAGGGCCAACAAATCCATTAAACTTTGCAAGTCCTGTAACCCAGGTAATAATACTAAAGCCAAGAAGTGCTAAAATAATATTTCCTTTTATATTAAGTTTTTCTAATACGACCATGGTTACAAAAGTTAAGCATGCGAGAATCACTATTGGGTCTTTTAAGTTTCCTAAAGTAACCAAAGTAACAGGATGATCTACAACAACTCCTGAGATTGAAAGACCAATCATTGCAAGAAAGAGACCAATACCAGCACCTATTCCAAGCTTTAGGCTTTTTGGTATTGCATTAATAATCCAGTTTCTGAGTGGTGTAAGAGAGACAGTAAAAAAAATAACCCCAGATATAAAAACAGCACCAAGAGCAACTTGAGGAGAGTATCCCATGCCTTTGCAAACTCCATAAGCAATGAATGCATTAATACCCATTCCTGGCGCTAAACCAATTGGCCAGGTTTTAGCATACAAGCCCATGATAAAGCATGCTGCTGCAGTTGCTACGATCGTTGCAACAAAAACTCCACCGTAATCAAATCCGCCATCAGCTAAGATTATTGGATTTAGAACGATGATATATGCCATCGTTAAAAAAGTAGTTATACCAGCAGTAATTTCAGTTTGTATGGATGTTTTGTTTTGTTTTAGTTTAAAATATTCTTGAAGCATTTTGTCTCCCTTTATTTTAGTGAAAGTACTTATTTGATTAAGAGATACAAGACATAAAAAAATTCAACTACCTAAAGTTGAATTAAATTTGATCAGCTTTTTCTAACGTTTTTATGCTGATAATATTTTTTGCAAGTTCAGAATTACCTTTTTTAATCTCATCAAAAAAATTCCATGCCAAGACAATCATATGGTCTGCTTTTTTTTTAACTTCTTTTTTACTTTTTATTGGAATTTTAACTCCGGGTAGAAATTTTCCCTGTTTAAGTTGGTTATCCTCAATTATGAAATCTATTTGATTACTAACTCCATAATAATTTAAAGATGTCGTAGCTTTTGCAGGAGATCCATAACCAATTATGGTTCCTTTATTATTTTTTATTTTTTCAATATTGTTTTTAAAATTCGCCTTTAATTGTTCAACTTTTTTTTCAAATTCTTGATAAGTTTCAAATTTATCAAGACCATATTTTTTTTCTTCATTTAATAGACCATTAACAGATTGATCAATTTTTTTATTTTTATCTTTTGATATATACACTCTAATTGAGCCTCCATGCGTATTAACTTTTTCTGCTTTAAATAAAATAAAATTATTTAATTTAAAAAAATTTTGAAGTGATAGTAGAGACCAGTAATTTACGTGTTCGTGGTAAATATTATCAAAAGTTA
>VHCA01000003.1 GCA_016882225.1 Candidatus Pelagibacterales bacterium | reverse complement strand
TAAAAGGGCTATCATTAATTATAAATTTTACCTTGTATCTTTTAGTTATGGGTTTAATTTTTTTTGCAAGATCGATGATTTTTTTTTTTTCATTAGATTTAATTCGGAGTTGAAAAAAACTAACTATTCCTGAACTTAAAACTTGTCTTAAATTATAAAGAAATTTGTTTGTGTTTGTTATTACTTGAGGTGATATGACGTAAAGAAACTTTTTATTAGGCGGCTTTTTTCTCAAGATCCACTTTCCATTTTCCTAAAGTTGCAAGACTGTTCATTTCGGATCTTAAGTCAAAAACAGTTTGAACAGTTTTTTTATCAGCTATATTTTTTGCCCATGTTTTAAGTGCACTTTGTTGAAGTGCTCTTCCGTATGAGAAGGTAAATGAAAAGTTTGTGGTGTTGATTTTATTGATGGAATTTAGGTTTTCAGTTGCTTCAACTTCACTCTGACCTCCTGATAAAAATGCAATACCAGGAACATCATGAGATACATTTTCTTTTATGCAGTTATACGTTTTTTCAGCAACTTCTTTTGTATCATTTTTTTTACCAGACTCTGTTCCATTTAAAATCATGTTTGGCTTTAAAACTATACCTTTCAAATTAATTTTATGTATTACAAGTTGATTAAAACACTCCTGCAGTACAGCAGCGGTTACATCGTAACACTTATTAATATCATGACTTCCATCCATTAAAACTTCAGGCTCAACTATTGGAACCATATTTGTATCTTGTGCAATAGCTGCATATCTTGCTAGCGCATGAGCATTTGCAACAATTGACATTTTAGATGGATAAACTTTTGAAATATTATACACCGCTCTCCACTTCGTAAATCTTGCACCAAGTTTATAATAATCGACAAGTCTTTCTTTTAGCCCGTCTAACCCTTCAGTAATTTTTTCATCATTTGAAAGTGGAAGAGATTTTGTACCTTTATCAACTTTGATGCCGGGAATGACTCCTTGATCACTTAATAGCTTTGCAATATTTTTTCCATTAGATGCTGTTTGTTTTATTGTTTCATCATAAAGTATAACTCCACTAATAAAGTCTTTTATTTTTTGTGATGTGAAAAGTGTTTCTCTAAAATTTAATCTATTTTGTTCAGTTGATGGAACTTTTACTGCATCAAGTCTTTTTGCCATGGTTCCACTGCTTTCATCCGCAGCTAAAATTCCCTTACCTTTTTTAACCATTGCCTTTGCAATAGACTCTATATTTTCCATAATCACTTTATTATTTCCTAAAAATTATTTTTCAAGGACTTTCAAACCTGGAAGCGTTTTTCCCTCAAGCCATTCTAAAAATGCACCACCTGCAGTTGAGATATAAGAAAATCCATCTAAGCAGTTTGATTTTTTTATTGCAGCCGCAGTATCTCCTCCGCCTGCAACAGATACTAAACTTTTATTACGTGTCTTCATCTTTATGTATTCAGCAACTTGTTTCGTTCCATGCAAGAAGTAATCTTTTTCAAAAAGACCAAGAGGGCCGTTCCAAAGCACCATTTTAGTTTTATCTATTGCGCTTTTGATTTTTTGAGAGGTTTTAGATCCTATATCAAAGATAATATCATTTTCTGATATTTCATTTAAATTCTTAGTCTCTCCTTTAGTATTCATATTTTCTGAGACAACTACATCAACAGGGGTAATCAGCTCGCAATTACTTTGTTTAGCTTTATTTATAATTTCAGTAATTAATTTATCTTTGTTCTCTTCATATAAAGATTTTCCAATATTAAATTTATTATGTTTTATAAAATTATTCCCCATAGCTCCTCCAATGACTAAATATTTTGCTTTAGGAATTAGATTTAAAATAAGGTCTATCTTTGTTGAAATTTTAGAGCCCCCAATGATGCACATGGTAGCCCCACTTTTACTATCAAATATTTTGTTTAAAGAATTTAGTTCATCAACAATAGTTTTTCCAGCATAGGAGTCTAAATAAGATGTAATTGCCGAAACTGAAGCATGAGCTCTATGACTGCACGAGAAAGCTTCATTAACATATATGTCAGCAAGTGAAGCCAATTGTTTTCCAAAGTTTTTATCATTAGCCTCCTCCTCCTTAAAAAACCTAATATTTTCAAGCAAAAAAATTTTATTTTCTGAACTTTTAATTTTATCTTTGGTTGAGGCATTTAAGAAATCTTCAATGAAAGTTAATTTTTGATCTAAAATTTTTTCAATAGATTGAACTAAAGGCTTAAACGATAATCCATCTTTACCTTTTTTTTGTGGTCTACCTAGGTGAGAGCATAAAATTAATTTTGCATTTTTTTTTAAAAAATCTGAAATAATTGACTTCATTTTTATAATTTTTGTATCATCCGTGATTGTTGATTTTTCTATAGGACAATTAAAATCAACTCGTAAAAAGATGTTTTTATTACTTAAATTTATATTTTCTGAAATAGTTTTAAGCTGTTGCATTTTTAACAGTGATTATCGAAGATATTTTTTAACTACGTCTGTAATATAACCACTTGTTAAACTGAAGTGTTCATAAATATTTTTGTAAGGAGCACTTTTTCCAAATTCATCAATTCCAAAAGACATTCCATTTCCTTTTATAATTTTTTCCCATCCTTTAGTAACACCAGCTTCAATAGTTATAATGAATGCATCATCTGGAAGAATTTTGTTTTTATATGTTGTCTCTTGTTGTTCAAATAATTCCATGCAAGGCATGGATACAACAGTTGATGAAACTTTAATCTCATTTAATTTTTTTTGAACATCAAGTGCAATTTGTACCTCTGAACCTGTAGCAACAATTCTAACTTTTGAGTTTGGATCAGTTGTACTTAATATGTATGCACCATTTTTTGATAAATTATCATCTGTTAATTCTTGTCTTACAAATGGTAAGTCTTGTCTTGAAAGTGCAATTACACTTGGAGTATGTTTTGATTTTAATGCAAGCTCCCAGCATTCTAAAGTTTCAAGTGTATCTGAAGGTCTAAATACATTTAGATTTGGAATGGATCTTAAAGAAAATAAATGCTCGATTGGCTGATGTGTTGGTCCATCTTCACCAAGCCCTATGGAGTCATGGGTGAAGATATAAATAACTCTAAGTTTCATCAAAGCTGCTAAACGTATAGATGGTTTGCAATAATCAGAGAAAACTAGAAAAGTTCCGCCATAAGGAATAATGTTTCCATGAAGTGCTAGTCCATTCATCACACCACACATGGCATGTTCTCTGACACCATAATGCAGATAGCTACCGTTAAAATTTTTACTATGAATTACTTTTTGATTTGATCCTTTGGTGTTGTTTGATCCTGTAAGATCTGCTGAACCTCCAATTAGCTCTGGAATAAATCTTGTAAAATTATTGATGCATAACTCTGAAGACTTTCTTGTTGCCATTGTCTTTTGATTTTTAAAAATTTCACCTCTGAAATCTTTAATCATTTTTTCTGTTTCAACTGGTAAATGACCTGACATTATTCTTTCAAGCCCAGTTTTTTTACCTTTATCAAGTTTATTAAATTTAGCTTTCCAGGATAAATAATCCTTCTCACCTCTTAGTCCTGCACTTCTCCACTCTTTAAGAATTTTATCTGGTATTTCAAAAGCAGAATATGTCCACTTTAATTTTTTTCTAACAAGTTTAACCTCATCCTCACCAAGAGGGGAGCCATGCACTGATGCTGACTTTGCTTTGTTTGGAGAGCCAAAGCCAATGATAGTTTTGCAAGATATCATCGTTGGCTTTTTAGCTTTTTGAGCTTTTAATAAAGCTCTCTCAATCCCTGAGTAGTTGTGACCATTTATTTCAATTACATCCCAATTATACGACTGAAATCGTAACTTGATGTCATCTGAAACTGCAAGATTAGTATTTCCATCAATTGAGATTGAATTGTTATCAAAAAGTAAAATTAGATTTTTAAGTTTTAAATGGCCTGCAAGACTTAAAGCTTCATGGCTTATACCTTCCATTAAGCAACCATCACCTGCAACTACATAGGTTTTGTGGTTACAGATATCTTTTCCAAAGTTGCTTCTGCAAATTTCTTCCGCAATTGCAAAACCAACGGCATTTGAAATTCCCTGACCTAATGGCCCTGTGGTTGTCTCTATCCCGCTTCCTTCCTCATACTCAGGATGGCCTGCGCATATACTATCTAATTGTCTAAAATTTTTTATGTCATCAATACTAACGCTCTTATATCCAAGAAGATAAAGTAAAGAATATAACAACATAGACCCGTGCCCAGCAGAAAGTACAAATCTATCTCTGTTGAACCACTTTGGATCTTCAGGATTAAATTTTAGAAATTTATGAAATAGTACAGTTGCAACATCCGCCATACCCATCGGCATTCCAGGGTGACCAGAATTTGCTTTTTGAACTGCATCTATGGATAGAAATCGTACTGCGTTAGCTAGGTTTATGTTTAATTTTTTAGGCATTACGTTTTGAAAAGATAGAATTGCGTGAATTAATATTATTTTTACAGTATAAATTAAACACTTATATTAGCTATTAGATGAGTCTGAAAATTAAAGAAGCTGAGCTTTTTCAAAATTTAGAAAAATTAAATTCAATTGCTGATTTAGTTCAGGATACTAAAGTTCAGAAAAATAATTTAAAGGCCTTAAAAGATTCCCTTGAAAATGAAAAAGAGGAATTAAAACAAAAAATTCAAAGTCTTGAACAAAGCAACGCAGAGGCCCAAGAGCAGCTTAAAGACATTGAAGCCAAAATCAATAATCAAGGATCTGAGTATAGTGATCTTATTTCAAAAATAGATAATCTTGAAAAAGAGAATTTTACATTAAAAGAAAATTTAAATCAGATTGAGAAAGATCTAGATGTTTCAGAGTTTAAATTAGAAGAGGCTGAAAAGACTAATCAGAGCTTACAGGAGGAATTTGAAAATACTAATAAAGAATTGAAGCTTACGAAAGAGCAGTTATCGCAGATGAAGAAGAATAGAAAAGAGTTTGAAAAAAAAATTGATGAACTAAATCAAGAAACTGACGATATGCTTAAGGAATTTGATAAATGGTAAATGTAACTATTCGCTTCAACGATAAAGATTATATTCTTTCCTGTGAACAAGGTCAGGAGCAGGAACTTGAAAAGCTCGCAGTTTATTTAAATCAAAAATTTACGCGATTAAAGGAAGATTTAGGTAATATTGGAGAAAATAAATTACTCTTAATTAGCTCAATTCAAGTCATCGATGAGCTTTTTACTATTAAAAACTTACTTGAAAAAATGAGAAATCAAAACAAAGATCTTATTCAAAAGTTTAAAGAAATTAAAAATCTTGCAATATTATTTAGAGATGAAAAAGAAACTCAAATCAATAGTCTTCACTCCGAATTACAAACGCTTAAAGAAAAAATGTCTGAGGATGAGACAAGTTATGCAAATGCTCTAGAAAAGGTATCACAGTCCATTGATAGTTTCTTAAAAAAAATAAATTAGTAATAATGAAAAGCAAACTAAGGAAATATTATATTTCCTTACGAGAAAAAAAATATTTTGAAGTAGAAAATGAATTTGCAGATCGTTTTCTAAAAAAAATCACTATTACTAAAAAAAATATTATTGGATCATATTGGCCCATAAATTCTGAATTAAATGTTCAAAAACTTAATACCGTTCTTAATGAAAAAGGTTTTAGAGTTTCACTGCCATCCATTCAGAATAATAAAAAAATGGTATTCAAAATTTTACAAAACCATGCATCCTTAAAACTTCATTCGTTTGGAATACCAGAGCCAGATTCCAATTCCTCCTTAATTGTTCCTGATATTTTTCTAGTTCCCTTAGTTGCCTTTGATAAATTTGGAAATAGACTTGGATATGGAGCTGGATTTTATGATAGGTACTTTTCAACACTATCTAAACATAAAAAAGTTTTTAAAATCGGAGTAGGCTTTTCATTTCAAATGTGTAAAAAAATTCCAAACACCAAGCGAGATTTAAAGCTTGATGCAATTTGTACTGAAACAAAATTATATAATATTTCATGATTTTTCTATTTCTTGGTGACATTGTAGGAAAGCCTGGAAGAGAAATTTTAAAAAAAGAACTTTCAAATTTAATTAAAAAAGAACAAGCAGACTTTGTCATCGTAAATGGAGAAAATGCAGCAGGAGGATATGGTATTACTAGAAAGATTTGCGATGAGTTATTTGATTTAGGAATTGATGTTATTACTTCAGGAAATCATATCTGGGATCAGAAAGAGACAGCAGACTTTATAGGATCTGAAAAAAGATTACTGCGTCCATTAAATTTTATCGAAGGAACACCAGGACGTGGGGCTGAAGTTTATGAAAAAAAAGGAAAGAAAATTGCAGTGATTAATTTGATGGGCAATATTTATATGAAACCTACAGACAATGTTTTTAATTCTATTTCTTTAAAATTGCAGAACCTTAAACTTAAAAAAGATGTAGATTTTATCTTAGTTGATATGCATGCAGAAATTACCTCTGAAAAGATGGCTATGGGTAATTTTTTAGATGGACAAGTGACCTTAGTTGTTGGAACCCATACCCACGTTCCAACTGCAGATGCTAAAATTCTTCCAAAAGGCACAGCGTATCAAACGGATATTGGAATGTGTGGCGACTATGACTCTGTAATTGGGATGAATAAAGATCAGGCGATAAATAAATTTTTAAAAGTTCCAATGACGGAAAGGTTAGAGCCAGGAAAAGGGCCTGGAACCATTGCAGGAATTAAACTTATTGCAGATGATGAAACTGGGCTTGCAAAAGAAATTCGTCTAGTAACAGTTGGACATCACTTTAAAGGACATTAGTTATGGCAGGTCACTCGCATTTTAAAAACATGATGCACCGAAAGGGCAAAGTGGACAAAATTCGCTCCAAACTTTTTACAAAACTTTCAAGGGAAATAACAGTATCTGCTAAACTTGGAACGCCTGATCCGGATATGAATCCAAGACTAAGGGCAGCCGTTCAAGCAGCAAGAGCTGCAAATATGCCAAAAGATAATATTGAAAGGGCCATAAAAAAATCTCAAGGAAACATTGATAACTCGTATGAATATTCTAGATATGAAGGGCTTGGTCCTTCAAAGATTGCAGTTATCATTGAAGCGTTGACAGATAATAAAAACAGAACCGTTTCAAATATTAGATCGATATTTCAAAAATTTGGTGGTGAACTTTTAACGAATGGCTCTGTCAGTTATCAGTTTGAGCAGGTTGGACTTATTAAGTTAAAAAAAAATCTACTCACAGCAGAAAAAGCCATGGAAGTTGCAATTGAGTCAGGAGCTGATGATTGTCATACAAGCGAAGCATTTCACGAAATTATTTGTAAAAAGGATGGCTTAAATAGTGTTAGAGAAGGTGTAGAAAAACATCTTAAAGATTTAGATTTTGTTGGATTAGTTTGGAATCCCGTTAATAAAGTTCAATTGAGTAAAGAGTCATTTGATAAAGTTGTAAACTTTTTAGAGCAAATAGAAAATGAAGATGATGTTCAAAATGTATTCACGAATTTTGAAGTAGATGAGAAAATTTTAGAAGGGGTAAGTGTACATTGATCGTTTTTTCAATTGATCCTGGTGTTAGCGGAGCAATTTGCGTTTTTAAAAATAAAGAAATTATAGAAATCGTTGATGTCCCAACCATGATTGAGGGTAAAAAAAATAAAAGACAAATTAATTCTGCTCAGGTTTCGCATATCTTTAGATCCTTTTCCGAAAAAGAAACAAAGTGCTATGTAATTGTAGAGCAGGTGAGTGCTATGCCAGGTCAAGGTGTTACTTCCATGTTTAATTTTGGTCAGTCTTTTGGAGTAATTAAAGGAATATGTGCTGCATTTAATTTTCCAATTTATTTTGTGCGTCCAACAAAATGGAAAAAACATTTTAATTTAATTGGATCAGTAAAAGATGCATCAAGAACTAAAGTTACAGAACTATACCCATCCTTCGCATCAAAAATTGCAAAGAAAAAAGACTCAAACAAAGCAGATGCCATTTTAATTGGAAAATATTTTATAGATCATTTTTCAAATGATGGTTTTTATGGATAAAGGAAAAAAAGAATTTATTTACAAAGTTAAAATATATTATGAAGATACAGATGCTGGAGGCATTGTATATTATGCAAATTATTTGAAGTTTTTTGAAAGAGCTAGAACTGAATTAATTTATGCATTAGGCTTTAATCATAAAAACCTTAAAGAAAAAGACGCTCAAATTATTGTCCGAAAATTTTCAATCACCTATAAAAAACCAGCCTTTTTTGAGGATGAACTTATAGTTAAAACTTTTGTAGAAGAAATTAAGGGTGCAAGAATTGTAATGAGTCAGACAGCCTTAAAAAATGATGACGTTGTAACAGAGGCAACGGTTGAACTTGCCTGCGTTGATCAAAGTGGAAAACCAAAACAAGTTCCGGAGGAATTAAAAAAGTCTATCGAAAAACTTCTTAATTAGTTTAGAATAAAATATACAAGACAAATTAATGACACTATTAAAACATAAAAGTTTATAATGGATCCAGTTTCTGCAAAAGTCGTAGGACTTAGCGCATCAAGCTTTTCTTTTTTTCATTTATTCATAAGAGCAGACTTCATTGTAAAAGCTGTAATTATAATTCTAATTGCAGCATCCATTTATTCTTGGGCAGTTATAATTGAAAAATATAAACTTTTTAAACGTATTCAAAAATCAGCAGAGATTTTTGAAGATCAATTCTTTGAGGCAAAGTCTGCAGATGCACTTTATAAAAAAGTTGAAGGCGTTGATGACCCTATGATTAACGTATTCAAGTCAGGTATTGAATACATGATGAAACATCGAAGAGTTTCAGATCAAAGTGAAAAAGTTATGCATCATATGCATAATGCAATTGATAATGAAATGGAAAAAATTGAAAAGCGATTAACCTTTCTTGCAACAGTTGGCTCAACCGCACCATTCATAGGATTGTTTGGAACTGTTTGGGGAATTATGAACTCATTTCAAAGTATTGCGATCTCAAAGAATACAAGCCTTGCAATTGTGGCTCCAGGAATTGCAGAGGCACTTTTTGCAACTGCACTTGGTCTGCTTGCTGCAATACCTGCAGTTGTTGCTTATAATAAATTTGCAAGCGACTCTAGAAAGTATTTAAATAAATTAGAAAACTTTACCCAATCTTTTAGCTCAGCAGTTTAATGTCATTTAAATTTGAAAACTCAAGAGGCAGAAGAAGAGAGCCCATGAGTGAGATCAACGTAACACCATTTGTTGATGTTATGCTCGTTCTTTTAATTATTTTTATGGTGACTGCACCCATGTTAACAGCAGGAGTTGCTGTAAATCTTCCGCAAAGTTCAGCAAATTATTTACCAGATGATAAAGAGCCATTAACATTAACTATAAACGCAAAGGGAGATACATTTATCCAAGAAACCGCAATACCATTTAATCAGCTAGTTCCAAAAATATTAGCGATGTCAAAGAATAGGACTGATACTAGGATATATGTACGAGGTGATAAAGATATTGAGTATGGTAGAGTGATGGAAGTTATGGGTTTACTTGCAAGAGCAGGATTTACAAAAGTTGCTTTAATTTCTGATCCTCCTCGAGGAAGAAGATGATGTTATGCAATCAAGTCTTAAAACTTCTTTTTTTGGACATCTCTTAATCATAGTTATTGGAAGTTTAAGTTTTCCGTTTTTATTAAAAAAAGTTGAAATTCCTCCAATCATATCTGTAGATTTGGTGCAGATATCGGATAGAACCAATATACCGTATGCGCCCAAAGTATCAGATGCAATCAAAAGCGATAAAAAAGAAAAAGAACGATTAGTTACAACCCAAGCTCCACCAAAAATTGTTCCAAAAGAAAAGCCCGATGCAATACCCCTTCCAGATAAAATTCAGCAAATAAAAGAACTTATTGAGAAGAAACAAAACCCAGTAAAAGTTGAAGAAAAGAATAAGCAAGTATCAGAATTTGAAAAGAAGGAGATTTTTGATCCAAACAAAGTTTCAGCGCTAATTGATAAAGCGAAAAAAGAAAGTGATGAGACTTCTAAAAGAGCTAATCTTGAAGCAACCCAAAGTCAGCAAAAAAATTTTATTACCGGAACTATAACTTTATCTGAACAGGATGCAATTAAAGCTCAATTATTTAAATGCTGGAATATTCCAATAGGACTTCCTTACGATCAAAACTTATTAGTTAGAATTAAAGTTAAAGTTAATCCAGATGGCTCAATTATAAGTTCAGAAATTATGGATACTGGAAAGCTTAGTCAAACATATCAGAAAATACTTGCTGAAAGTGCACTTCGTGCCGTTAGGCTTTGTAATCCTTTAAAAGTTCCAAAGTCTGGATATGAAAAATGGAAAGAAATGATCCTTAACTTTGATGCAAGGGAAATGTTAAAAGGATAAATGATACAAAGAATTGTAATTGTTGTACTCTTATTATTATTCCAGCAGAGTCCTCTAAAAGCTCTTGTTGCAATAGACATTACGAGGGGAAATCTTGATCCGTTACCAACAGCAATTTCAGATTTTTATTTTGACGACAGTATAAAAGCAGACGATTCAATTCGAAAATCTAGATTAGATAAAAAAATACCAGAGCTTGTTCAGAATAATCTACAAAGATCTGGGCTTTTTTTTCCACTTGAGAAAAAGTCTTTTATTCAAAAACCTGAAGTTGCACACGCAACTCCACGTTTTGAGGATTGGACATTTATAAAAGCACAGGTTTTAGTTACTGGAAAAATTTCATTAGATAAAAATCAGAGACTTCGTGTGGAGTTTAGACTTTGGGATGTGGTTTCTGCAAAAGAACTTTCATCTCTTGCATTCTTTACTACAACTGAAAACTGGAGACGTATTTCTCACATGATCTCAGATAAAGTATATGAAAGATTAACTGGAGAGACTGGTTATTTTGATTCAAGAATTATCTATGTTGCAGAGACTGGACCAAAAACTAACCGCGTTAAACGACTTGCAGTCATGGATCAGGATGGTCATGGAGTTAAATATTTAACACTTGGAAATGAACTTGTGCTCACTCCAAGATTTAGTCCTGATAATAAATATGTTACCTACATGTCATATTTTAGAAATTTACCAAGAGTATATCTTCTAAATATTGAAGCAGGAATTCAAGATCTCGTAGGAGATTTTCCTGGCATGACTTTTGCTCCAAGATTTTCACCAGATAGTAAAAGAGTCATTATGAGTTTTGCAAAGGACGGAAACTCCGACATTTATGCAATGGATATTAAAACAAGAGTAGTTGAAAGATTAACTGACCATCCATCTATCGACACATCTCCATCGTTTTCACCAGATGGTTCTTCAATTACATTTAATTCAGATAGATCAGGAACGCAGCAAATTTACACGATGAAAAGTGATGGAACTGCAGTTAAAAGAATATCTTTTGGTGAGGGAATTTATGGAACACCTGTTTGGTCACCGCGAGGTGATCTGATTGCATTTACAAAATTTTTTAGAAATAAATTTTACATTGGTGTTATGAGAACGGATGGAAGCGGAGAAAGACTTCTTACAGAAAATTTTTATCAAGAAGCTCCATCATGGTCTCCAAATGGAAGGGTTTTAATTTTCTATAGAGAAACACCATCTGATGACAAAGGAAGAGGCGGGAATGCAAAATTGTGGAGCATTGATCTTACAGGATATAATGAAAGAATGATTGAAACTCCAACCGATGCATCAGATCCAACGTGGAGTGAAATACTTACCAAAAAATAAAAAAACTAAATTAAAGGTTGAAAGTTTCAATTTTTAGTTTAGTTATAGCGCTTAACTTTTAAAACTATAACTATGAAACTTGTAAAAATTTCTTTTATTCATGTAGCTGTGCTTTTAAGTTTATTTTTGGGAGCTTGTACTACAGCTCAAAAAGCAACAGCACCAGCACCAGCACCAGCACCAGTTGCTGAAGGTGATGCTTATACAGGAACAGACACTGTAAAGTTTTTAGCAGACGGAGTTCCAGATAGAGTATTTTTTTCAACAAATAAATTTAACTTAACAACAGCTGCAGTTAATTCGCTTAACAAGCAAGCAGCCTTCCTAAAAGCTAATGCAAATCTTAATGTCACTGTTGAAGGACATGCAGATGAGAGAGGTACTAGAGAATATAACTTAGCTTTGGGTGAGAAGAGAGCAAATGTCGTTAAAGACTATTTAATAAGTAATGGCATTGCATCAAACAGAATCAAAGTTGTAAGCTACGGTAAAGAACGACCTGCAAATCCAGCATCAAGTGCACTTGCTTGGTCACAAAACCGAAGATCAGTAACTGTTAGACCAAATTAACATTCATTATAAGACCCTCTATTTAAAAGTAGAGGGTCTTTTTTTTGCCACCAAAATCTTTTTAAATACATCCATGAAGTTAAAATCTATTTTTTCAATTGCAGTTCTACTTTTAATTCCAAGTATTAGCTTTGCTGATGAAAAATTAGATGCTGTAATTATGAAGTTAGAAAGTTTACAAAAAGATATCCAAACTCTTGAAAAAGCGGTCTACAGTAAAAATTCGCCTGTCCAAAGTATTGATCAAGGTCAATTTAGTGAAGCTCTTACGAGACAGATTACAAAATTAAGTGAGATTGAAAAACAAATACAAGATTTAACAGCAAAGTATGAGGAGAATAATCAAAGAGTGCAGCAGCTGAATGATAGGCTATCCAGAGTTTCAAATGATTTTCAATTACGATTTCAGCAACTTGAAAATAATAAAGTTGCAAGTGATAAAATAAGTGTAAAAGAAGTTATAACAGACAAGCCAGCACCAATTCAAAACCTTCCAAAGACAGACGTGGTTGAGGAAGAAGATGATGAAGTAGTAGAAGAAAAACCTGCAGATAAACAAGCATTAAAGCCAAGTGATAGCAAACCGAAAACAGGCGAGCCAAGTAAAGTAAAAAAAGTTGCAAAAGTACTACCAAACGGAACTCCATCCGAACGCTTTAAATTTGCAATGGATATTTTTAGAAAAGGGGATTTTGAAAAAGCTGAATTTGCAATGCGAGAATTTGTAGAGGCACATCCTAAAAGTGGCCTCGCTGGTAGTGCCCAGTTTTGGTATGCAGAAACATTTTATTTAAGGCAATTATATCAAGATGCAGCATCAGCTTATCTTGAAGGGTATGAAAAATATCCAAACAGTTCCAAAGCTCCTGAGAATTTGTTAAAACTTGGAATAACTTTGGCTGAACTTGGTGAAAAAGATCAAGGATGCCAAATGATAACAGGAGTTAAAAAAGCCTATCCAAAAGCCGATGCCTCAGTCTTACAAAAATCAACGAACGAACGAAAACGACTTGGATGTGCGTAATATTCAATCGCATAGCATCTATTTAAATTTTAAAAAAACTCTACAGCCCTTAATCTTAGATAAATCTTTTGCAATTGGAGTATCAGGAGGACCTGACAGTTTAGCGCTTGCAGCACTTGCAAAACAATATTCAAATGAATTTAATAATCCTTTCATTGCAATTATCATTGATCATGCAATTAGAAAAAATTCGGCTAAGGAAGCAAAGATTACTTTACAACGGTTAAACGAAAAAAATATTGATGCTGTTATCGTTCGGTACAAAGGTGAAAAATTTTCATCCAATATCCAAAAGCATGCTAGAGACTTAAGATTTGAGCTTATTCAAAACTATTGTAAAAAAAATAACATTCAGCACCTCATTTTAGGCCACCACCGTGATGACTTGCTTGAAAATTTTTACATTAGATTGATTAGGGGGAGTGGACTTAAAGGTCTTTCATCTTTTAATACCATTTCACATTATAGTAAAAAATTTTTAGTCCTTCGTCCCTTACTTCACTATTCAAAAGAAGATTTAACTGAGATTACAAAAAAGGTTTTTAGAAATTATATTAAAGATCCTTCGAATGATAACGATAAATTTTTAAGAGTTAGAATTAGGAAGCTTAGACAACAGTTTAAAAATGAAGGTTTATCAGAGACAAGGTTGATGAAGACTATTGAAAATTTAAGTATAGCCAATGAGTCTTTAAACTTTTATTTGGAAAAAGCTGAGAAAAAATATCTTCGCTATCAAGATGAAGGATATGTTATATTGAGTAAAAATCTTTTTAAGAATGAGGCTAAAGAGATTATTTTTCAATTAATTTCAAAATCTATTACTTTTGTTTCTGGAAATTATTATCCTCCAAGATCAGACAGTATAAAATCAGCTATCGAATATTTAACGTTAAAAAAACAAAATACAATCACTCTTGGCGGATGTATTGTTGAACACAGAGGAAACGTTTTTTATATCGCAAGAGAAGATAGAAATATTCCAGTCTTGCAGCTTAATAAAAAAGATATTTTAAAAAATTGGGATAAACGATTTTTAGTAACCAACAGATCAAAAACAAATATAATTTTAAAAAGATTGGGTGAGAATGGGATTAATTTTTTAAAGAGTGGTAAAAAAAATATTCCAGAATCTTCCATGCCAGAAAAAGTTAAAAAAACTTTGCCATCTTTTTGGAGTAAAAAAGGCGAATTAATGTTTGTTCCTTTTATCAACTATAAGAATAGTAAATACGCCATTAAAAGTGATACTTTTTCCGTGTGTCACATTGGATTAGTTTGATAAGCGGTCTTGTTTATTTTATAGTAATCCTTATTTTTAACTTATGAACCTTCGAAATTTAGCAATGTGGGGTGTGATTGTCCTACTGGTGTTAGGGCTATACAACCTATTTCAAGGGCCATCATCGTTTGGCAGCAAAACAGAAATTCCATTTTCAAAATTTTTAAGTGAGGTTGATAAAGGAAATGTAGGTTCAGTTGATATTCGAGGAAATGAAATTCTTGGAAAATATGCAGATGGAAAAGACTTTAAAACTTATTCGCCAAACTATCCAAACCTAGTTGATAAATTAACATCCAAAGGCGTTGCAATCAGCGCTGGCCCTAGAGAAGAGAAAGGACCATCGCTTTGGGGAATATTTTTGTCTTGGTTTCCGATGTTACTTCTTATTGGTGTTTGGATTTATTTTATGCGCTCAATGCAAGGTGGCAAAGGAGGACCAATGTCCTTTGGAAGATCAAAAGCTAAACTGTTAACTGAAGCGCAAGGTAAAGTTACCTTCTTAGACGTTGCTGGTATTGAAGAGGCGAAAGAGGAGTTAGAGGAAATTGTTCACTTCTTAAAAGATCCAAGAAAGTTTCAGAAACTTGGGGGAAGAATTCCAAGAGGCTGTTTACTAGTTGGTTCACCAGGAACAGGAAAAACTTTACTTGCTCGTGCAATTGCAGGAGAGGCAAACGTTCCATTCTTTTCAATTTCAGGTTCAGACTTTGTTGAAATGTTTGTTGGTGTTGGTGCATCCAGAGTTCGAGATATGTTTGAACAGGGAAAGAAAAGTGCCCCTTGTATAATTTTTATTGATGAAATTGATGCAGTTGGTCGTTCACGAGGCGCAGGTTTAGGTGGTGGTAATGATGAGAGAGAACAAACCCTTAACCAGCTTCTAGTTGAAATGGACGGTTTTGATACCAACGAAGGCGTTATTATTATTGCAGCAACTAACAGACCAGATGTGTTAGATCCTGCATTACTCCGACCTGGAAGATTTGACAGGCAAGTGGTTGTACCTAACCCAGATATTATTGGTAGAGAAGCAATCTTAAAAGTACATATTAGAAAAATTACAACAGGCCCTGATGTTAATCTAAGAACTATTGCAAGAGGAACACCTGGATTTTCTGGAGCAGATCTTGCAAACATTGTAAATGAGGCAGCATTGCTTGCAGCTAGAAAGAATAAGAGAATTGTTACACATTTAGATTTAGAAGAAGCTAAAGATAAGGTGATGATGGGCTCTGAAAGACGATCCATGGTAATGACCCAGGAAGAAAAAGAATTAACCGCTTACCACGAAGGTGGACATGCAATTGTTGCATTAAATGAGCCAACCTCAGATCCAATTCATAAAGCAACCATCATTCCAAGAGGAAGAGCTTTAGGTATGGTGATGAGACTTCCAGAGCGAGATCAACTTTCAATGACAAAAGCTAAAATGCATGGCGATATCTCCGTTGCAATGGGCGGAAGGATTGCAGAGGAGTTAATTTTTGGAAAAGATAAAATTACTTCAGGAGCATCATCTGACATTGAAATGGTAACAAGACTTGCAAGAAATATGGTTACAAGATTTGGTATGTCTGAAGATCTTGGCACAGTTGCGTATCAAGAAAATGAAGAGGAAATATTTTTAGGACGATCTGTAGCAAGACATCAAAACGTATCTGATGAAACTGCAAAAAAAATTGACTTAGAGATAAAAAAAATAGTTGATAATGGCTATAGTAGAGCAAAGAGAATTTTAACTGAAAAACTTAATGATCTACACAAAATAGCAAAAGCTTTATTACAGTATGAAACTTTAACAGGTGATGAAATTAGAGATATTATTTTCAAGAACATCTATCCAAAACGACTTACGCTTGAAGAAGAATTGGCTCCTAGAAAAGTTGGAAGTGCACTTGGAGTAATGGGACTAAAGCCTAAAACAACGTAGCCATTTTTTAAATGGCCAGAGTGTATTTACGACCTGTAAATATTTCCTTTGGAGACTTTGCTAAAAACCTAATTGAAACTAATAAAGCACTTTCGCTTTGTGGCAGAGATAATGCTGCATTTACTCATGTAGAAATTATTAGAAAAAATGAGACAGGAGAAATTTCTAAAAAACTAGTTTTTTATAAAGCAGTATCAGAAGAATCTGATCACGCCATATGCCTTCCCATCCTTCATAGAATTACTTCAAAAAGAAATTTGAATTTAAAAAATATTAACTTAAACAAACCAATCATCGTAGGTGTTTTAAATTTAACTCCAGACTCTTTTTCAGATGGAGGGAAATATAATAATAAAGTTAAGGCACTGGACCATGTTGAAGATATGGTAACGTATGGGGCAACCATGATTGATGTTGGAGGCGAAAGTACTAGACCAGGATCAACATCTGTTACCGAACTTGATGAAATTAAAAGAGTTTCTGAAATTATTAAACTTATAAAAAAAAAATATTCTGAAATTCCAATTTCTTTAGATACAAGAAAATCAGAAGTGATGAAGCATGGGAACGATATTGGCGTTGATCTTTTTAATGATGTTTCTGCACTTGATTTTGACAACAAATCATCCGACGTTGTTCTTGCATCAAAAAAGCCAGTTATTCTAAATCATTCACAAGGAACACCAGACACGATGCAATTAAACCCAACCTACGGGAATGCAGTTTTAGATATTTATGATTATTTCGAGACAAAAATTAAAACTTTAAAATCTTTAGGAATTAATGATGATCAAATTATTATTGATCCAGGAATAGGTTTTGGAAAAACGGTAGAACATAATCTTGAAATACTTTCATCCATTGCAATCTATCACGGACTTGGTTATCCCATCATGGTTGGACCGTCACGAAAAAGCTTTATTGGTAAGTTAATGAAAGAGTTAGATTCAAACGATAGAATTGGCGGAACTATTGCTTCAGTTCTTTTCAGTCTTTCTCAAGGAGTACAGATGTTTCGTGTACACGATGTAAAAATAGTGAATGAAAGTTTTGCGCTTCAAACGGAATTTTTAAATAGATCTAGATGAAAAAATATTTTGGCACCGATGGAATAAGGGGTGAAGTTAATAAAGGAAATATTACAGGCGAGATGTTTTATCGCTTTGGTCTTGCGGCAGGAACATATTTTACAAAAAAAAATAAATTTAGACACCGTGCCATCATTGCAAAAGATACAAGAATATCAGGCTACATGCTTGAGCCTGCAGTAGTTTCAGGTCTTATTTCAACAGGAATGGATGTTCTGTTGTTAGGACCCCTTCCAACCAATGGTCTTGCAATGCTTACAAAATCTATGAAGGCAGATTTAGGGATTATGTTAACTGCATCCCATAATCCTTATACGGATAATGGTTTAAAACTCTTTGGACCTGACGGCATGAAGCTTTCAGATGATGTTGAGAAAAAAATAGAAAAATTAATTGATAGCAATATTAAAAAACTCCTTGTTCCGCCTCAAAAGCTTGGACGAGCTAAACGTATCGAGGATGCAACTGCAAGATATATTGAGATTTTAAAAAGTAATTTTCCAAGATCTTTTAACTTAAACGGTTTAACCATCGTTGTAGATTGTGCAAACGGCGCAACGTATAAAGCTGCACCCACGTTACTTTGGGAGCTTGGAGCAGAGGTTATAACCGTTGGAAACGTCCCAGATGGCTTTAATATTAACGCTGATTGTGGATCAACGCACCCATCATTAATTCAAAAAGCAGTAATCAAACATAAAGCCGATATCGGTATTGCATTTGATGGCGATGGTGACCGTGTCATTATGTGCGATGAAAAAGGAGAATTGGTTGATGGCGATCAAATTATAGCAATGATTGCAAAATCGTGGAAGATGAGAGGAATGTTAAAAGGTGGAGTGGTTGGAACATCTATGTCTAATCTTGGAATTGAAATATTTTTTAAGAAAAACAAAATTAAATTTACCAGAGCAGATGTGGGGGACAGGTATGTGAAAGAAAAGATGAATAAACTAAAGTTTAATCTTGGTGGTGAACAATCAGGACATATTATTCTAGGTGATTTTGCAACAACGGGAGATGGTCTTTTAGTAAGTCTTGAAGTTTTACATCTTCTGAAAAAAGCAACGAAAGCAAGTAAATTACTAGATGTTTTTAAAAAAACACCTCAGGTTTTAGAAAATATAAAAGTTAAAGATAAAACGATTGTAGATGAACCGAAGGTTAAAAAAGAAATTGATACCCTTGGTAAAGCTTTAAATAGTAATTCAAGACTACTTGTTAGAAAATCTGGAACTGAAAATGTAATTAGAATTATGGTTGAAAGTATTGATAAGAAAATTCTAAGTTCAACAGTAGATAAAGTGAAAACTATTTTACAAAAATACAATTAATTTGAAGCTTAAGTCTAAACTTTTAATCATTGCAGGATCAGATAGTTCTGGTGGTGCAGGTATACAAGCAGATATTAAAACAGCAACTTCCCTAGGTGTTTATGCAATGACTGCAATTACCGCAATCACAGCACAAAACACCAAGGGAGTGAAATCAGTAATTCCTATACAACCAAAAGAAATTTTTAATCAGATTAGTTACACTGTTGAAGACATTAAACCTAATGCAATCAAAATAGGAATGCTCCATAGTATTCCTGTTATTCAAGAAGTTATTAAATCTATAAAAAAATATAAATTTAAAAATATTGTTTTAGATCCTGTAATGGTATCGAAAAGCGGGATAGAGTTAATTTCAAAAAATTCAATTGTTTATCTTAAAAAACATCTCATTCGTTTTGCAACTTTAGTTACGCCAAATATTCCTGAAGCTGAGAGGCTGACGGGAGTAAAGATTTTTAAATTAAAGGATATGGTAAAGGCTGGAAAAGAAATACTTAAACTTGGAGCAGTGTATGTACTTATTAAAGGTGGTCATATGAAAGGAAGTAAAATTCAAAATATCTTAATTACAAAAAAATTAGTTAAAATTTTTATTTCAAAGAAAATTAAAACAAAACATACGCATGGAACGGGTTGTACATTATCTTCTGCAATAGCATCCTACTTATCCAGAGGGTATAGTATTGAAAAAGCTTGTGACTCATCCATAAATTATGTTTATAAGGCAATCGAACAACATCCTAGCTTCGGTAAGGGGCACGGACCTGTTAATCACGTAGCTTTATTAAAATAACCATGAAAATAAATTTTTAGAACAGTCGACCTATGTCAAATGTCGTTGTTGTTGGATCGCAGTGGGGTGATGAAGGCAAAGGAAAAATTGTAGATTGGTTATCCGAGATTGCGGACGTTGTTGTCAGGTTTCAAGGAGGACATAACGCTGGTCACACTTTAGTAATTGATGGAAAAACATTTAAGTTAAAACTACTGCCATCTGGAATTGTTAGAAAAGATAAAGTTTCAA
Organism: Candidatus Pelagibacterales bacterium; assembly: GCA_016882225.1. Taxonomy (GTDB): domain Bacteria; phylum Pseudomonadota; class Alphaproteobacteria; order Pelagibacterales; family Pelagibacteraceae; genus Fontibacterium; species Fontibacterium africanum. The sequence goes on along the minus strand of VHCA01000003.1, from coordinate 9,297 downwards.
TTATAGGAAATGGGGTTGTTATTGATCCTTGGGCACTTCTTGATGAAATTAAAGAAATTAAAAAGAATGGAGTTGAGGTTAACGAAAGTAATTTAATTATTGCAGATACCGCAACCTTAATTCTACCATTTCACAAAGAAATGGATGAAATTAGAGAGGATAATGCTGGCTCATCTAAAATTGGAACTACCAGACGAGGAATTGGACCTGCCTACGAAGATAAAGTTGGACGTCGTTCAATTAGAGTGATGGATTTAAGATCACGTTCTAATTTAGAAAAAAGGCTAGCGGTTATACTAGAACATCATAATGCAATTCGAAAAGGACTTAAAAAAAATATCTATAAGTCTGATGAATTAATAGACTCTCTTCTTAAAATTGCGCCTAGTATTCTAAAATTTTCAAAGCCAGTTTGGAAGATACTGCATGATTTTAAAGGGCAAAATAAAAAAATATTATTTGAAGGGGCGCAGGGTATACTTTTAGATGTGGATCATGGAACGTATCCTTATGTAACATCATCAAACACGGTTGCAGGTTCTGCATCAGTTGGCTCAGGGTTTTCTCCAAGAAATTTGAATTATATTTTAGGTATTACTAAAGCCTATACAACTCGCGTTGGTTCCGGTCCTTTTCCAACTGAGCTTAACAATGACATAGGAGAACTTATTGGAACTAGAGGGCATGAGTTTGGGACAGTTACAAATAGAAAACGAAGATGCGGTTGGTTTGATGGAGTTTTGGTAAAGCAAACTGCAATTATTTCTGGAATTAATGGAATTGCACTAACTAAATTAGATGTGCTTGATACTTTAAAGACAATTGAACTTTGTGTTGGCTATAAACTTAGGGGGAAAACAATAGACTTTTTTCCATCTGCAACTGAAGATCAGTTTGAAGTTGAGCCCATATACCAAACATTTGAAGGATGGCTGAGTAGTACTAGAGGTATGAGGGATTATAAAGAATTGCCTGATAAGGCAAAAAAGTATGTTGCTGCCATTGAGGATTTTATTAGAGTTAAAATATCATCAATTTCAACTTCGCCTGAAAGGCTTGATACAATTTTAGTGGAGGATCCTTTTAAATCTTAGTTCGCAAGTAGTGGCTTTGGCATGTTTTCAAGCATAGCCTTTTGCAATTTCTCAAACGCTCTATTTTCAATCTGTCTAACTCTTTCTCTTGAGATTTTATATTTCTGACTTAATTCTTCTAAAGTTTTTGGTTCATCAATTAACTGTCTATCATGTAATATTGATTTTTCCCTTTCATCTAAAACTTTTATTGCAACTTTTAATAAGGCTTGTCGTTGAGCTAGCTCTTGGCGTTGTGCTATGAGTAGTTCTTGATCTGCATTTTCATCAACAAGCCAATCTTGAAAAGTTCCACCATCTTCATCTCCAACACTAGCATTGAGTGAATGTTCCGGGCCTGACATACGTCTATTCATGGAAACCACATCCTCTTCACTTACATCAAGGCGTTTTGCAATTTCTTTCACATGACCTTGTGTCATGTCTCCGCTTTCTCTTGCAAAGATTTGGTTTTTTAGTTTTCGTAAATTAAAAAATAATTTTTTTTGTGCAGCTGTTGTTCCTATTTTAACAAGCGACCAGCTTCTTAAAATATATTCTTGAATAGATGCTTTAATCCACCACATTGCGTATGTTGCAAGTCTAAAACCTCGCTCAGGATCAAATTTTTTAACTGCAGTCATAAGTCCAATATTACCTTCAGATATTAACTCGCCAACTGGAAGACCGTATCCTCTGTAACCCATTGCAATCTTTGCAACTAATCGCAGGTGACTTGTAACTAGTTTATGTGCAGACTCTTTATCCCCTTTATCTCTCCAGTTTTTTGCAAGTGTGTATTCTTCCTTTGCCTCAAGCATCGGAAATTTTTTAATACTTAATAAATAAGAATTTAAACTCCCCTCAGGTGATATGACGGGTAGATTTGAGTTTTTTAAACTATCTTCCATACTGTTTATGTAATTATTTAACTAGAGCTAGCAAGACACTAAAAAGATAGCTTTTCTAAGGCTTTTAATAGTTTTTTGAAATCTTCAGGCTTTTCACTTTCAAATACCATCTGTTTATTTGTAACTGGATGTTTAAAGCCTAGTGATCTTGCATGGAGTAGCTGCCTATCTAATCCTTGAAGTAATTTTTGTATCTCATCACTTACATCTTTTGAAAATTTTTTTTGCCTACCATACGTTTGATCTCCAACAACACTATTTCCTTTAGATGCTAGGTGAACTCTAATTTGATGCGTCCTTCCTGTTTCAAGATTACATTCAATCAAACTTAAGTCGGGTATAGTCTTTCCAGAAAACGATTTGATCGTTTTATAATGTGTGATTGCATCTTTGCCACGTTCTGTATACACGCTCATTTTTTTTCTATTAGTTTTACTACGTCCTATTTTCGTATGTATAGTCCCAGACGATGGTCTAATTTTTCCGTAGCATAAAGCTTCATATGTCCTTCGAATAGAATGTTCTTCAAACTGTTTAGCAAGCATTTCATGAGAGCGATCATTTTTTGCAACTACAAGAAGTCCTGAAGTATCTTTGTCAATTCGGTGGACAATCCCAGGTCTAAACTTTCCGCCAATGCCTGAAAGTTTATTTTTTGAATGATAGAGAAGGGCATTCACCAAGGTATCCTCATAATTTCCAGCTCCAGGATGAACAACCATCCCTTCAGGTTTGTTGATCACTATTAGATCCTCATCTTCATACCGAATATCCAGTTTAATATTTTTTGCTTCAAATTTTATTTCTTTTTCTTCTGGAATTTCAACTTGTATCTCATCATTATTTTTTATTTTATATTTAGGATGATCAATAGTTTTTCCATTCACCTGTACAAACCCTTCTTCAATAATTTCCTTAAGTTTACTTCTGCTTTTATCTGGGATGAGAGTTGAAAGAGCAACGTCAATTCTTTTTTCGCTAGTACTTTCATCAACAGCGAAGTTATAGCGTTTGGATGGCATTCTAATTTTGGTGGAGCTGCCAAGATTTGAACTTGGAACGAAAGTTTCGAAGACTTTCATGATATCCGTTTCACCACAGCTCCGTAAGTATAGTTATATATAAAAAATCAATTTCATAACAGTACATTACATGCACTAGAGAGATGTTTGACTAGTACATTTAACTTAATAAAATCATAATTATCAGAATTATGAGTAGTGAAAAAAACAAATCATCTTTTGCAAATAATCTTGAGGCTGTTGAGGTAAATGAATGGATTGAATCGCTTGAAGCGGTAATACAAAACTATGGAAAAGATTCTGCAAAAACTATTTTAGAGGCCGTTGAAAAAAAAGCAAAAGAGCTACGGGTGTTATACGAGCCGTTACCATACTCTCCCTATAGAAATACCATTCCAACAGAAGAACAAGGAACTTATCCTGGAGACATTGTAATTGAAGAAAAAATAACAGCAATTTTACGGTGGAATGCGCTTGCCATGGTTATGAAATCCAATGAAAAATATGGTGAAGTTGGTGGTCATATTGCTTCCTATGCATCGTGTGCAGAAATATTTGAGGTTGGTTTCAATCATTTTTTTAAGGGTGGCGAAAATGCTGATTTAGTTTTTTATCAACCTCACAGTTCACCAGGTATTTATTCAAGAGCTTTTTTAGAGGGACGACTTACGGAACATCAGCTTAATAATTTCAGACATGAAGCAAAAGAAGATGGTCTTTCATCCTATTGTCACCCATATTTGATGAAAGACTTTTGGAATTTTCCAACAGGGTCCATGGGAATAGGCCCTTTGAGTGCAATTTATCAAGCACGTTTCTTAAAATACTTATCTAACCGATCTCTGTATGAGTCTGACAAACATGTCTTTGGAGTCTTTGGAGATGGAGAGATGGATGAAGAACTCTCGCTTGCAGGCCTATCAATTGCATCACGTGAAAATTTAGACAACTTAACGTTCATTATAAATTGCAATTTACAAAGATTGGATGGTCCTGTCCGTGGAAACGGTCAGATTATCCAAGAACTTGAATCACTTTTTAAGGGAGTTGGCTGGAATGTAATTAAAGTTTTGTGGGGGTCTGAATGGGATAAGATTTTTGACATGGACACAAAGCATCTTTTGCTTAAACAATTTGCAGATACGGTGGATGGTAAATATCAAACGTTAGGTGCGAGGGATGGCGCGTATAATTTAAAAAATTTTTTTAGTAAAGATCCTGAGGTTTTAGAATTGGTATCAGGTTTAACCGATAGTGATATTGATAAACTGAAACGTGGAGGTCATGATTTTAAAAAACTGCATGCTGCATTTAATCTTGCAATAAACACCAAAGGAAAACCAACCGTCATCTTAGCAAAAACAAAAAAAGGGTACGGCATGGGAAAAGCTGGTGAAAGCAGAATGACCGCACACCAAACTAAAAAACTTGATTTAGATGCTTTAAAAGAATTTCGGGATAGATTTAATCTTCAAATCTCAGATAAAAATCTTGAAAGCTTAAAATTTTATAAACCTGATGAACAATCTGAAGAAATTAAATATTTAAAAAATAGACGACAAACTCTCGGTGGTTTTATTCCGCAGCGTCATGTGGATGATATAAAGATCAATACTCCTGATATTACAGAACATTCAAAATTTTTATTTGAAGATTCTGATAGAGAATATTCAACAACTAATGGACTGATTAGAATTTTAGGAAATATTTTAAAACATGAAGCGTTAGGTCCACGAATTGTACCTATTGTTGCAGATGAGGCTAGAACATTTGGAATGGCAAATTTATTTTCGCAGATTGGAATCTACGCTCCGCAAGGTCAGTTGTATGAGCCAGAAGATTCATCATCTATTTTATCCTATAAAGAAGCAAAGAACGGACAGTTGTTAGAGGAAGGTATTAATGAAGCTGGAGCTCTTTCAAGTTGGGTTGCAGCAGGAACATCTTACAGCAATCATAAGTTCCCCATGCTTCCTTTTTATATATTTTACTCAATTTTTGGATTTCAAAGAGTTGGAGATTTAATTTGGGCAGCCGCAGATCAAATGCCAAGGGGTTTCCTAGTTGGAGCAACTGCAGGAAGGACAACATTATCTGGCGAAGGGTTACAACATCAAGACGGACAGTCTCAATTAGTTGCATCAACTATTCCCAATTTAAAATCTTATGATCCATGTTTTGCAGGAGAACTTGCTGTTATTTTTGATGAAGGCACAAGACGTATGATGAAAGAATGTAAGAATGAATTTTATTATCTAACCGTGACTAATGAAAAATATCACCATCCTAAAATAAATCTTAAACATAAAGAGGGAATTATAAAAGGTGGATATTTGTTTGAAGATAATTCTAATCAAAAACTGAATGTTAATCTTTTTGGATCAGGCCCAATATTGAGAGAATGCCTTGAGGCTGCAAAGTTATTGTACAATGACTTTAATATTGGATCTCGTGTTTATTCAATTACAAGTTATTCAGAGCTAGCAAAAGAGGCTAGAGAGGTAGAGAGATTCAATAAATTAAATCCTGAAAGTAAAAAGAAAAGTTATGTGGAGCGAATGCTAGATAATCTTGATCCAATTGTTGCAAGTTCTGATTATGTCCGAGCCTATTCGCAGCTTATAGCAACCTATTTAAATAATAAGTTTATTGCACTTGGAACGGATGGATTTGGAAGATCGGATACTAGAAAAAATCTTAGAGATTTTTTTGAAGTTGATCGAAATCATATAGTAGTAAGTTCACTTTTTTCACTCCATCAGACAGGCCGTCTGAATGCCGAGGTTATAACTAAAGCAATTAAGAAATATAAACTGCAGACAAATTTGGATCATCCTTGGAATGTCTAATTACAAAATCTTATTTAATATAAAGACAGATTGAATCTTAAAGATCTTTATTTTTCGACCCTTATTATAGCTTGATATATTTAGGCATACATTATTTACTTAAGAAAATTTATGCCATCCGTATTTTTAAAAGATGTAACAATTAAAGGAACCCTTACTTTAAACGACAGTATGACATTTGACGGTCAACTCGTTGGAGACATACTCGAGTCTGATGAAGTAATTATTAAATCTAGCGGCAATATAACTGGAAATGTAAATGCTAAAGAAAAAGTTGAAATAAGCGGGAAAGTTATTGGTGATGTTGCATCTTCAAACATTCATTTAAATAGCGATGCTTACGTTCAAGGAAAATTATTTCATAAAAATTTATCCATAGATTCTGGAGCGAAGTTAGAAATTACTGCTTCAACCAGAAAAGAAGTTACAAATATTCGAGGCAAATAAAATGTTTTTTCAAGGAAATAAAAAACCAGATAATACTCACGAAGTAGTTGAGGGTTTTTCGCACTTAGGCGAAAGCTTGAGCTTAGAAGGTGAAATCGAGTGCAGAGGCGAAATTGAAATTGCTGGAAAAGTTTTAGGAAATGTTAAAGCAAAAGTTTTAAAAATATTAGAGAGCGGAAAAATTACTGGTTTAGTGAAAGCAGAAAGAGTTGAAATTTTAGGTGGGGTTATTGGAAACGTTGATGCTTCAACTATTTATATTGGAAAAAATGCATTTATTAGAGGAGATTTAACGTACTTAAATACTTTAACCATTCTTGAGGGTGGTGATGTGCATGGTATGGTTAAAAGAATGGGTCAGTCTAAGGCTAAATATGCAGACGATGATAAGGTTCGATATTTAGATCAAAGTAAAAAAACTCAAAGAGCAAACTAATAATAAACTTTGTTTTTAATAATTATTGTATTAGCAGTTGCAATTTCAGCTAGTTCGATATCTGATAAACCTGTTGTAAGTACTACAAACCAACAAGTAACATCGGTTGCAACAACTCCAAGTCCAACCATAGTAACACCTCCAGCAAAACCTAAGCCACAAGCAGTTAAACCAAAGCCCGCAACCCAGAAGAGACAAACTTCTCAAGATACAGCCCAATCAGCACCACTTAAGACTGAATTAAAAAAACAAGAGGCGCCAAAAGTAAGTGCACCTCCTGAAAAGCCAACGGCCACACCTACAGAAACTAAGTTCAGATTATCTGATATTCCATACACATTTATATTTGGTATTCTTTTTCTATTACTTTTAATTCCAGCCTATTTTTACTTTAGAAATAAAAATAGATTTACTGACAAAAAAGTTTACGCAAGCGATGAATTAAAGCGTCAGGAAAGACAATTGTATGAACAAGCAGAATCTAAACCAGAAGTTCAACCATCTCCTATAAATGAAATTAAGTCAGATCCACAACCACAATCATCTACAGAGGAAGTAAAGTCAGAGACCAAACCAAATACCGACGAAGAAGTAAAAAAATAAGCACGACACGCTAGTAAAAAAAAATCTTATACTTGTTAAATAATTAAAAACAGTTGAAAATTTTTGATAACTGACTCCATAGATGGTATGTAGTAATTTGATTTAATTGATTTGGGTTTTAATGCTAGAATAAAATTGAATTACATATACAAAAGTAGAATGATTGGAGATAATATTAGGTTTTTAGTGCTAGGATTGTTTATTGGTTTTTGTCTTTATCTTATAGTGAAATACGTCTTTTAATTACCAATGGGCCATAGTTTAAATTTAATTACATTACTTGCCACAGGTTTTGGTCTAGCTCTCTTATTTGGATACATTGCAAATTATTTTAAAATTCCATCTTTAGTTGGATATTTATTTGCAGGGGTAATCATCGGTCCTTTCACCCCAACGGGCTACGTTGGAGATCAACAACTTGCAAATCAATTAGCAGAAATTGGTGTCGTTTTGCTTATGTTTGGCGTAGGTCTTCATTTTAGTATTAGCGATCTTGATAGATTAAAAAAAACCGCACTTCCAACTGCAGTTTTAAATATCATTATCATTACATCTCTAAGTGTATTTATCAGCGTTTATTATTGGGGTTATTCCATTGTTGGAGCATTAATATTTGGACTATGTTTGTCTGTTTCATCAACTGTTGTACTTGTTAGAGCGCTTGAAAAAAGAGATCTGATTGAAACCGATATCGGCAAATTTTCAATTGGCTGGTTGATTGTTGAAGATTTAATTATGATTTTAGTTTTACTCTTTCTTCCTGTGTATTACTCCATTTTCTTAAAGCCAGAGCCGCAGGTTATAGATAGGAGTTTTACAGAAATTTTAACAGAACCATTGTTAACCATACTTAAAATAGCAGTCTTTATTTTCTTAATGTTAATTGTTGGAAAGAAAATATTACCTAAAATTTTAAAAGCCATTGTTAAAACAAACTCAAGAGAGCTTTTTACACTTGCGGTTATGAGTGCTGCTTTAACTATTTCCTTTTTTTCAGCTAAATTTTTTGAAGTATCTATGGCACTAGGTGCTTTTTTTGCAGGAATGGTTTTTAAGGAAACTGAATTTTCTAGTCGTGCTAAACTAGATACTCTTCCTGTGCGAGATTTATTTTCAGTATTATTTTTTATAAGTATTGGAATGTTATTTAATCCATTTACAGTCCTAACCTCTCCTTACAAAGTTTTAATAGTGGCTATACTGGTAATTGTTGCAAAACTTATTATAACCACAGGCTTGTGTTTAGTGTATAACTATCCTTTTAAAACAGCGTTAATTATTGGTTGTGGTTTAGCTCAAATTGGAGAGTTCTCCTTCATACTTGCAAGCATGGGACTTGAGTTGAAGCTTATTTCAAGAAATGCTTATAACCTTATTATAGTTGGCGCTTTTATTTCAATCGCCTTAAACCCAACTTTATTTAAAATTAGTACACCCCTTATCGAGTGGTTTATGAAAAAAAGAAGATATTATTATTAAATAGATATTGAATAAATTTTTATAAATATTACTCGATCAACTCAAATTGTATCATTGTCACGTTAGGCTATAACCGACTGCCGCTGCTTACTATCATTGAATTAAATTCCATTTTTGATTTAACAGACGAACAAGAGAAACTTGCAAGAATTGAACTCGATGATTGGTTAGAGTGGCACCGAAAAGCTCATTTACCTCAATATATTACAAAATTAGAACAGTTCGAAAAATTAGTACTTCAAGATTTAACCCCAGCACAATTTTGTAAAGAAGTGGAGGTAATTAGGGCATTTACGAATGAGGCAGTTGAAAAATTTATTCCAGCACTAATTCCAATCGCTAAAACATTGTCTCAAAAACAAATTGAAAAATGGAATAAATATCAAGATGAGCGTGATAAGGAATTTATTGAAAATTTCGGAAAAGGTGAGAGGGGTGAAATTTTAGGTAATGTGATAGGAAATATCGTTGCCTCGT
>VHCA01000002.1 GCA_016882225.1 Candidatus Pelagibacterales bacterium | reverse complement strand
TTTTACTTATAATTTCTTCAATTTTTTTTAAATCATTTTTTTCAAAAAAATAGTTAAGAAAAAAAAAGCTATACCTTGAAAGTTCATTATTTTTTAAAACTAAATCAAAATTTTTATTTATACTTTCGTCATTATTTAAATATAGACTTAGAATAGCATTTTGACTTAAAGATAAATTTTTAAAAGCTGACTCTGATAAAAGTTTTTTTTCAGATATTGCCTCTTTTTCTTTATTCATGGCATTCAACCAGATCTCCAAGTTTTTAAATAGTTCCAATTGAAAAACGTCGGAGGATTTATTAATTGTATAAAATCTTAAATTTTGAGTTTGTTTTTTTTTTAGTTCGTAAACAAATAGAATAAGATTGTTTGGGTATTGATACTGTAAATCTTTATCGAGCTTTTTGACATAATTGTAAGCCTCATCAATATTTTCATTAATAACTAATGTTTCTATATATTTTGAAATAAACTCAGAATGAAAAGCACCAAGTTCTCTAATGTTTTGAAAAAAAATATGTGATTTTTGTGTTTCAAATTTATTAAATAAAATTGATCCGGACAAATAGTTTGAAAAATATAAAGAATTTTTTATATCAATTTTCTTTTCATTTTGAACATTTGCGAATGAATCGACTATGAAACAAAGATAAAATAAATTAATTAAAAAAATAAATTTTTTCATTAAATGATTTTTAATAAAAATATATCTAACGAGTTGTTAAATCTACTGGATTATTACTCCTCGCTTAACGTTAATAATTTTTTTAATGATACTATTACACAAAAAAGTACAAAAAAAAGTAATAGATTAAATACCTTTCAAGACATTCTGGAATTAACTAAAAAACAACTAAATATATTAAATAACGATATCGTTTTTAGAGGAAACCCACTGAGTAAAGTTCTAGTTTTAAATGGATTTATATCTAATGAAGATAGTAAATCTAGCAAACTCTTTAATGTTACCGTTTATGATCTACTTGTGAAAATGCTTTTAGCAATAAATATAAAAGAAGAGGATTTTTTTTTAACAAACTTAAGCTTTTCAAAAAATATACATGATGAAAAGTCAAAAACTTTTAACCTTTTTTTTAGAAAAATTTTACCAATAATAAAGCCCAATATAATACTTTTACTGGGCAAATTTAGTTATAATAATTTACTTTCAAAAAATAAAATTATTGATGACATTCATGGTAAATTCGAAAACGTAGATATTAATGGTATAGATTATACAATCACGACTACTTATCATCCTGAGGATTTAATTCATAATCCAGATCTTAAAAAAAATGCTTGGAACGATTTAAAGGCTTTAAAATTTAAATTACTATAATGAAAAGCTTCAAAGATTTTAATTTTGGAAAATTTATTATTGGTGTAGATGAAGTTGGAAGAGGATGCTTAGCGGGTCCTGTAGTTGCTTGTGCGATTATGCTTGATATTAAAAATTTCCCAGATGGGATTAATGACTCAAAAAAGTTAAATAAAGAAAAAAGAAATTACTTATATAAAAAACTTATTGATAAGTGCAATTATGCTTTGGGAATAGCTTCAGTAAAAGAAATAGACAGATTTAATATTCATCAATCTTCACTGCTTGCTATGAAGCGAGCTTTGAATAAACTTGAGACTTTAAATCATATAATTTTAGTTGATGGAAAATTCTCGCCAATTTCAAATAATAAAAATATAAAATGTATTATTAAAGGTGATCAACAATGCATCTCGATTGCAGCTGCATCAATTATTGCTAAAGTAACAAGAGATAACTTGATGACAAAACTTGGCAGAAAGTTTCCTTACTATGATTGGAACAACAACGTTGGTTACGGAACTAGAAAACATTTAGATAGGATTCAAAAATTTGGTATTTGCATTCATCATAGAAAAACATTTGCTCCAATACACAACCTATTGTGAGTCAAAAAATTTAAACACAATTTGTATTGCAAGATGATTTGACTGTAAAAGTTAGATTATATTTATTCTCTTCCTGGTTGTATGGAAGAAATAAAAATAAACTCTATTGTTTGCGGAGAAACAATCTCGGAGCTAAAAAAAATTCCAGACGAAAGTATAGACTGCATATTTGCAGATCCCCCATATAATCTTCAACTTGAAAATACTTTATTTAGACCAAATCAAACACTTGTTAATGGTGTTGATGATACCTGGGATCAATTTGAAAACCTAAATCATTACGACAAATTTTGTAATAAGTGGATAAGTGAATGCAGAAGAGTTTTAAAAAAAAATGGAACGCTTTGGGTAATTGGTACTTATCATAATATTTTTAGAATTGGGAAAATTATTCAAGACAAAAGTTTTTGGATTTTAAATGACATTATCTGGAATAAAAAAAATCCTATGCCAAATTTTAAGGGTACACGATTTACTAACGCCCATGAAACTTTAATATGGGCAGCTAAAAGTAAGAAATCTAAATACACATTTAACTACAATTCCTTAAAATGTTTTAACGATGATAAACAAATGCGATCCGATTGGGATATTAGCATTTGTAATGGTACAGAAAGAATAAAAGATGAAAATGGACACAAAGTGCACTCTACACAAAAACCAGAATCCCTACTTTTTAGAATTATTTTATCTTCAACTAATCCTGGCGATTTAATCTTAGATCCATTTTTTGGAACAGGAACAACTGGAGCTGTAGCAAAGAAACTTGGAAGAAATTTTTATGGGATTGATAAGAGTAAAAAATATATTGATGTTGCTGAGAATAGAATAAAAAGAATAAAAAAACTTGATGATACATATCTTAAAACAATAGAAAAAAAACGATCTGAAAAACGAATTCCTTTTGGATATTTAATAGAAAATGGAATTATTGAGCCTGGAATGAAACTATTTGACTCCAAAAGCAAAATCGAAGCTTCAGTAATGGTGGATGGTAGTATTAATTGTAAAAATTTTAAAGGATCTATTCACAGTGTTGGCGCAAAAATTCAAGGTGCTGAAAGCTGTAACGGCTGGTCTTTTTGGCACGTAAAAATTGAAAATAAACTTACTCCTATCAATCATTTTAGAGAAAAAATTAGAAATAATAACTAGTGTTTCTAGGATTATAATTAAAAAGTTTATTAAAATAGTATTTTTTCAATAAGAAATTTACGCTTAAAAACTTTATTAATAAATTTCTTATAATTTTTGTAACAAAAAAACTTGCATGAAATACGTATAAATTCATTATTGATCTTAAAATAACATTCCTAACCCTGTCTGACCTCTTTTTGGTAAAAAAAACACCAAGGTTGGTTGTCACATTCTTAAATATTTCATCCTGCAAAATATAAGCATCTTCAATTGCTTGTGCTGCTCCTTGGGCCTGAAAAGGAACCATTCCGTGGGAACTATCACCAATATATATTTGATTATCTTCAAAAAATATATTTTTTTTTAAATAATATATTGGCCAACACAATACAGCTTGAACGTTGTCAGTAATTTCTTTTAAGTTTTTATTTTCTCCTTTGAAATCAGTTTTAAATTTTTCAGTGCTAAATTTATTTGAAAAGTTGATAGTAATGTCTTTTAATAACTCATTTTCATAATCCTTAGTTACTCCAGTAAAACTAATATCGTTATCTTGGTTTGTATAATAACTCACTAAATGCTTATTTTTTCCACTCCATAAACTTATAGAATTAAAGCTATCAAAATTTTCAGAAAAAAAATTCTTGATCACGCCTCTGAATGCTACATATCCGCTGTATCTTAGATTGTTTTCTTTTTTAAATTGAGAAAAAATACCATCTGCAAATATAACTAGATCAGCAAAATCCTCCGAACCATCATCAAAAATTACCTTTGAATAACTGTGGTCTTTCTTAATTTGAACCACTTTCTTTTTATAAAAAATATCATTAGCTCCAAGAAATTGATCAAATACTTGAAGCAAATTATTTCTATAACAAGTTAAATAGGGAGTTTTATCATCCACAACATCAGAAATTTTCATTTTCGCATACATTCCTGAAGAATATTGGGAAAAAAATTTTAAGTAGTCCTGCTTTATAAAATTATTATTATTAAAAAATCTTGGTTCTAAAAAACCTAAAATTCTAGATGCATTTGGTGGAACCTGAATACCTGATTGTACATTTTCTTTTTTTTCAGATTTTTCATAGATTCTAAAATTGTTAAAATTTCTTTTTTTTAAAAAACTTCCTATAGTAAGACCTGCAATTCCAGCTCCTATAATTATAATTTTTTTAAACATATATTTTTTCTATTAAAAAAAACTTTTTTAAAAACTTCTTGGAGAAATTTGATAATAATTTATTTCTAATATTATCTTTGCGTATCCAATAAAAATCTTTATTTTTAATTTTTTGAATATCTTTCATAATAACTAATTTTAAAAGTAATAATCTATTAGAGATTTGATGTTTAATAAAATTTGGTACCTGAACAATTTTTTTTTTAGTTGAAAAGTTATTTTTCATAAAGCTTTGATTAAAAAGATTATGTTTATAATGTAATAAAGGTAAATTGTGAAAACCTTTTAAAAAACTATAATTATTTTTAAAAAATAAAACCTTTTTTGAAGAGGTGCCATATAAAAGATAATACTTTTCTATTTTTCTTAAATTTTTTTTTACTGGCGTAGGTAACGATTTTCTTTTTACAGATAAACAAACTTTATGTAATGGACAAATATTACACTTTGGATTTTTTACTTTACAAACTAAAGCCCCAAGCTCCATGAGGCCCTGAAATGTTATTGAATAATTTTTTTTAGAAAAAAAATTTTTTTTCTTACCAATTAAGTTTTGATTATAATTTTTAGAATTTGGATTTAAATAAAAAACTCTAGTAACAACTCTATTAATATTAGTATCTGCACCATCAGAAGTCTTATTAAACCCAATAGCCAAAATAGCTGATGCAGTATAGTCACCAATTCCTGGCAATGCCTTAAGTTTTTCGAAGTCAGAAGGAATATTAGATTTATAACTAAAATTTAAAATCTTTGCAGTTTCATAAAGACTTTTAGCTCTTCTATAATATCCAAGTCCAGCCCATTGCTTTAAAACTTCATTATATTTTGAATTAGCAAGTTTTTGAATTGAAGGAAATTTTTTTACAAACTTATTAAAATATGGAATTACAGTTTTAACTTGTGTCTGCTGTAACATAAATTCGCTTACTAAGATTCTGTACAACCTGTCAGTAGAATTTTTAAATGTTCTCCAGGGAAGTGTTCTCTTGTTAATTAGATACCATCGAATAATTTTTTTTGATAAAGATTGATTCATGTCGTTTAACAACAAATTTTTTAAACAGGGACTTAGGCCTCTAAAAAATCTTTTACCAGATAATTTAAATAAAATATTCAAAAAAGAAGGTGCTCTTTTTTTTGAAATAAATAAAAATTGGAATAGGATAATTGGTGATGAATTTTTTAACTTTAGCAGACCATTAAAACTTAAAAGAAGTTCTGATGAATGCCTCCTTATTATTCAAACTGATAAAAAATTTACATTAGAAATAGATTATTTAAGAGATGATATTATTGAAAAAATAAATAGTTTTTGTGGTTATAACGCTGTTCAAAAAATTAAAGTCATCTCAAAAGATCAACAATTTTCTAAAAATATAAAAAAGGAAATTTCTAAATCTTTATCTGAAAAAATTGAAACTATTACCAATCCAAAGCTTAAAGAAGTTTTCTTAAAATTTAAAAATTAATGAAACAAAAAATATTAATTCTTTTATTTATTTTTATTTTTCACACTTCTTTAAAAGCACAAAATACTGAAGAAATTCTTGTTGGAAATCCAAATTCAAAAGTTACCATAAAAATATTTAGCTCATTTACATGTCCACATTGTGCAAACTTTCATAAAAATATTTACTCTAAAATTGAACAAAACTTTGTCAAAAATGAAAAAGTAAAAGTAATTTTTGCTGATTTTCCTTTAGATATAGCTGCTTTAAATGCAGCAAAAATAGCTAGATGCGTTTCAAAAGAATCAAGTATTTTGCTAATTGACGAACTTTATAAAGAACAAAGCAACTGGTCTAAAGGTAATACAGTCGAACAAATAAATGCAAATTTATTTATTATTGGAAATAAATTTAAAATTAATAATGAAAAAATGCAAAGCTGTTTAACTAACAAGAAAATTGAAGAAAAAATTTTAAATTCAAGAATAGAAGCTCAAAATAGATATAAAGTTAATTCAACTCCAACTATTGTAATTAATGAAAAAAAATTTGAAGGAAACATAACTTATGAAAATATCTCAAGAGAAATATCAAAATTAATTAAATGAAATTTACAAAACTAGACATTGTAGGTTTTAAATCTTTTGCAGACAGAACGCAGCTTTTAATAGAAGATGGTCTCACAGGAGTAGTTGGTCCAAATGGATGTGGAAAATCCAATGTTGTAGAAGCACTCAGGTGGTGCATGGGAGAAACCTCCGCAAAAAGTCTTAGAGGATCGGGTATGGAAGATGTAATATTTTCTGGAACCTCTAATAGACCTTCAAAAAACATAGCAGAAGTTACTATCCAACTAGATAATAAAGATAAAAAACTTCAAGGTAGCTATAAAGATCTCACAGAAATTGAAGTTAGACGAAGAATAGAAATAGATAAGGGCTCTAAATTTTTTATTAATGGTAAAGAAGTAAGAGCTCGAGATGTGCAAATACTTTTTGCAGACTTATCTACGGGACCGCATTCACCATCAATGGTAAGTCAAGGAAAAGTCGGTTCACTTATAACTGCTAAGCCTGTTGAACGAAGAGCAATTCTTGAGGAGGCGGCTGGTATTCTAGGTCTACATGCCAGACGACACGAAGCTGAGTTAAGACTAGATGCGGCAGAAAATAATCTTAAAAAAGCTGATGACATAATGAAACAGCTTTCCAATCAACTTAAAAATTTACTTAAGCAAGCAGAAGAAGCATCTCGTTATAAAAATATTTCTGAAGAAATACGTAAGCAAGAAATATTTTTAGTTTTTGCAAAAGTATGTAACATAAAAAAAGATTTAAAAAATAATCACGATCAACTTGAAGAAATAGAAGATAATATCAGCGCTTTAAATATTGAAAAAAATTATAATACGGAAAATCTTGATGCTGAAATAAAAAAAACAAAGCCATTAAGAGATGAATATCATGAAATTTCGAGCAAATTACAACGACTAAACCTAGAATATGAGGATCTTTTTAAAGAGGAAAAGAGATCAAAAGAAGAAAGTGAAAAACTAAAACTAAGTATAAAAAATAGTAACGAAGACCTTCAAACAGAAATAATTAGCCTAAATAACTCAAAATCTAACATTGAAAGACTTCAAAATGAAAATGATGAACTATTAAATATAGAAACTAATTTTTCAAAGAATATTTCGCAATTAGAAATTGCTTTAAAAGAAGCTCAAACCGTACTTGAACAAGAACAGCAAAACTTTGAAAATATTTTAAAAGGTATTTTCGAAAACTTAAAAGATGAAGCTGGTAAAGAACTAAAAATTAAGTTGTCTCAAATTAAAGAATTAATTGATAATGAGGTATTAGATGTGCAAGATATAATAAATGAGATTAATAATTTTAATCCTACTAAAATCAAAAATTATCTTGATATTAAAAAAAGTAATTTAAAAAAAATTAGCGACTTAATCCAACTAACAAATGAACGGTATCTAGCCCACATATCAAAAGTTGAAGGCTTTAATGACATCAACCTTCAAAATAATTTATTAGATAAAACTCTAAAAATAAAAGATCTACAAAGTAATTATTCAAAGTGTTCAAATAATCTCGAGGTAGCAAAATCTGAGATAGAAAAAAGAAAACAACGAATTAACAATATTCAAAATGAAATTAAAAATTGGGAGACGGTTCAACAAAGTTCAGATATTAAAATTAAAAATTTAAAAGTTAGAATTTCAAATTTAGAAATTGAAGCAGATAAACTTCAAACAATACCAATAGAAGTTGGAGAAAAAAAAGGAACTTATACTCAAAATATCAGAAATACTGAGGAAAAAAGAAACAACCTTAATCATGAAATTGAAAGTTCTGAAAAAAAACTTCAAGATATCAATAAAGGATTAAACGAAATTAATAATAAGTTACTCGAAGAAACACAAAAAAAAGTTAGGTTTGAAACTCAAATCGAAAATTTCAATCAACAGATAAAAGAGTATGATAAGAAAGTTTTAGAAGACAATGGATCTACTTTAGATAATTTTTTATCTGATGAGGATAAAAAAAATATTGAATTATCAACAATAGACAAACTTGAGGAAAATTTAAAAGATCTAAAAAATAAAAGAGAGACTATGGGTTCTGTTAATCTTAAGGCCGATGATGACACTAAAGAAATTGAAAAACAAATTGAAAAGATGATGAACGACAGAAAGGATCTGGTATCAGGTATTGTTAAACTAAAATCGAGCATTAATGAGCTAAACCAAAGAGGTAGGGAGCGTTTAATTGATGCTTACGAAAAAGTAAGCAGAAAATTCAATGACGTATATACCAAACTGTTTGGTGGAGGTAGTGCAAGATTAGAACTTATAGAATCTGACGATCCATTGGAAGCTGGGCTTGAACTTTTAGTGAGTCCTCCTGGAAAAAAATTGCAATCAATCACTCTTTTATCAGGAGGAGAACAAGCGTTGACTGCTCTTGCATTAATATTTGCAGTTTTCTTAACTAATCCAGCACCAATATGTGTTCTAGATGAGGTGGATGCACCTTTAGATGATGCTAATGTCACTCGTTTTTGTTCTTTGATAGATGAATTAACAAAAATAACAGAAACTAAATTTATTGTTATAACTCACCATGCTTTTACAATGTCTAGAATGCATAGACTATACGGAGTTACCATGGCAGAAAGAGGAGTAAGTCAATTAGTAGCTGTAGATTTAGAAAAAGCTGAAGAAATGAAAGTTGCCTAAATTAAAAGCAACAATAAATGTTTGATCTTGAAGAGCTAAAGAAAAAACTTAGTCAAAAAAAAAATTTAAAAGAAGAAAAATTAAGTCCAAAAAATACTCAGCTTGGTATCGCTTTTAAAATTGGAACTGAACTTGTAGCTGCGGTATTTGTCGCAACACTTATAGGTTGGTATTTAGATAAATGGTTAAATACTAAGCCTTTTTTTTTAATTGGATTTATAATCTTAGGTATTATTGCTGGAATTTTTAATGTTGTGCGATCAGCTAAAATGATTAATAAAGGCTGACCTATGGCAAATCCTATGCAGCAATTTGAGGTTTATAAAATAGGACCTTCATTACAAATTGGAAATATAGATTTAAGCCTTACAAATTCTAGCATTTTTATGTTTACAAGTGCTGCCTTTATTTTAGTTTTCTTTTTTTTAGGTACAAAGAATGTAAGTACTATTCCCGGTAAACTACAAATTCTTAATGAGTTAGTTTTTAACTTTATCGCTAAGATGATTGACGAAACCGCCGGATATAAAGCAAAGAATTACTTTCCATTTATTTTGACACTGTTCCTGTTCATTTTAACTATGAATATGATTGGACTTTTTCCATATGCCTTCACTGTTACTAGTCAAATTATTGTAACTTTATCTTTTGCATTAATTATATTCATTGGTGTGACCGTAATAGGATTTGCAAAACATGGGGTAAGTTTTTTAAAAATCTTTCTACCATCAGGCATACCGATTTTCCTTCTTCCTCTTTTAGTCGTAATTGAGGTAATCTCTTATCTTAGTAGGCCCGTAAGTTTATCGGTGAGATTATTCGCAAATATGTTAGCAGGACATACCATGTTAAAAGTTTTCGGAGGTTTTGTAGTAAGCCTTGGTATTATTGGAGGTTGGTTACCATTTAGCTTTTCAGTTTTACTTACTGCCTTAGAAATATTAGTAGCATTTTTACAGGCATATGTATTTGCAGTGCTTTCGTGCATATATTTAAACGATGCTTTAAATATGCACCATTAAACAAACTAACAGAAAGGAAAAAAAAATGGACGTAGCAGCAGCAAAATTAATAGGAGCAGGACTTGCAGCAATAGCATTGGGTGGTGCGGGTGTTGGCATTGGTACTATTTTTGGAAACTATCTATCTGCAGCAATTAGAAACCCATCAGCAGCTCAAAAACAATTTCCTAATTTACTTTTGGGATTTGCTCTTGCAGAAGCAACAGGTTTATTTGCATTAGTTATAGCTCTATTAATTTTATTCGCATTTTAAATTATTTTTATTTTAAAAAATAATTAAGGAGTTTATGGATTATAGGAGAGTACTTTATATAGTTTGCATCTTTATAATTGTTTTAACAAAACAAAATATTTTATTTGCAAATACAGGTATGCCTCAGTTGGATCCACGATTTTGGTTATCCCAAATTTTTTGGTTAACTATAACTTTTGTAGTAATTTATTTTTTTATATCTAAAATTTTTAGTCCAAAAATATCAAAAGTAATTCAGGATAGAAAAGATTTAATTGAAAAATGTATTAATGATGCAAATTCTATAAAAAATGAAATCCAATCTTTAGATAATGAATATAAAAAAATTATTGATAACGCATATAGTGAGGCTAGAAAAAAATCTGATAAACTTAAATTTGAGCTTAATCAAAATTTAAATGTAAAAAGAACAACACTTGAAAAAGAAATAAACGATAAAGTTAAGGACGTAGAAAAAGAGTTAATAATTTTTAAACAAGAAACTTTAAAAAATTTTTCAACTATTATTTCAGATATTTCCAGTAATTTGCTAGAAAAATTACTTAAGATTAAAATAGAAAAAAATAAAATTGAAAAGTCAGTAAAAAATATTTTAGAAAGGCAGAAGAATACAATTAATGTTTGATGCAAGCTTTTGGGTTGCAATATCATTCTTAGTTTTTTGTATATTTTTAATATACAAAAAAATTCCACAACTTATTTCTCAAAACCTAGATGATCAAATTGAAGATATAAAAAAAAATATTGAAGAAGCAAAAAACTTAAAGAAAAATTCAGAAGATCTTTTGCTTGAATATAAAAAGAAAATTACATCTGCAGAATCTCAAAAAAATAATATAATTAAAAATCATATTCAAGAAACTGAACACTTGCTAAAAGATATAGAAAGTAAATTTAAACTAAGTGTCGAAAATAAAAAAAAAACAGCTGAACAAAAAATTGAACAAATGAAAGTCAGTGCTATCAAAGAAATACAACAAATCTCAAATAAAATTACTTTTGATGTTGTCAAAGACATCCTTAATGATAGTGAAAACAAAAACCATATCGAAAAAGCTAACAAGTCTTATTTAGAAAGTATTTACTCCGAAATATCAGAAAAAAAATTAAACCTTTAAATGTGAACCATCACAAAAGGGCTTCTTTTTTGTCTTTTTGCAAGTGCAAATGTAGTAAGTTTTTTTTTCTGAAATAGAAAATTTTAACGGTTTAAAAGACGTTGTTTTATGAGAACCATCACAAAAAGTTTTGTCTTTTGATAAACCGCAGGCACACCAAAAATAATTTGTACCTATGTCTATCTGAATAGCTTTTGGTTGTAATTTGGTCGTGTTATTTTCATCCATTATATTTAAATTTCTATAGATTAAGTAATGATGGAAAAAAAGGCAATTGTTATAGGGTCTGGATTTGGCGGTATAGCATCAGCCCTTCGATTAAAAGCAAAAGGATACAATGTTACGATTATTGAAAAGCATAACGATCTTGGCGGTAGAGCAAGAACCTTTATTAAAAATGGTTATACTTTTGACGCTGGACCGACTGTTATTACAGCACCTTATCTTTTAGAAGAATTATTTAATCTCTTTAACAAAAATATTAGCAACTATGTAAAAATAATTTCTCTCGATATTTGGTATAAATTTATTTTTTCTGACAATACCTCATTCACTTATGGAAAAAATTATGAAAAAATTTATGAACAAATTTCACAAATAAATCTTGAAGATGTTGAAGGATTTAAAGAGTTATTAAAATATTCCGAAAAAATATTTAATAAAGGCTTTTTAGAATTAGGTGACAAATCTTTTTCAAATTTGTTTTTTATGATGAAACAAATACCTTCTTTAATAAAATTAAAAAGCTATATTTCTGTTTATAAATTAGTTTCTAAATTTTTAAGAAATGAAAAGTTAAGAAGAGTATTTAGTATACATCCTTTGCTTGTCGGAGGTAATCCATTTACTACAACATCTATATATCTATTAATTCTTTATCTCGAAAAAAAATGGGGTGTTCACTATGCTCTGGGTGGTACAGGAAAAATAATTAATGCTTTGGAAAAATTAATGGTTGAAGAAAGAATCCAAATAATAAAATCTGATGAGGTTAATGAAATTTTTATTGAAAAGTCTTGTGTAACAGGTGTTAGGACAAAATCTGGAAAAGTCTTCAATGCAAAAAATATTGTATGTAATATTGACCCGCCCTTTGTGTATAAAAAATTAATAAAAAAACCTCTAAAAAATAAATTATTCGAGATGAAGATAAATAGAATGCAGTACTCTATGGGATTGTTTGTTTACTACTTTGGATCAAAAAAAAAATATAAAAATATTGAACACCATACCATCTATTTCGGCAAAACTTACAAAAACTTATTGCAAAGTATTTTTGAAAAAAAAGAGATAAATAAAGATATAAGCTTTTATCTACATCGCCCAACTGCAACTGATGAAAGCATGGCTCCAAAAAATAAAGATACTTTTTATGTTCTGGTTCCAGTTCCAAATAACCAGTCAAAAATTAATTGGTCTATAGAAGGTGAAAAATTTAAAAATATGGTTATCGAAACAATGGACAGCACTATACTACCGGATATAAAAAATAATATTGAATGTGATTTTTACTTTACCCCAGATTATTTTGAAAAAGAATTAAATACCACATTTGGTTCTGGATTTTCAATTGAACCAAAATTTTCACAATCAGCATATTTTAGATTTCATAACAAATCTGAAATTATTAATGGCCTCTATTTTGTTGGTGCAGGCACTCATCCTGGTGCGGGAATACCAGGTGTCATATCGTCAGCAAAAGTTTTAGAAAAAATAATTGAATGATTAACCAAGATCATTTTTATATTCAAAAGTATGCAAGGTCTTTTTATTGGTCAGGTTTTTTTTTAAATAAAAAAAAATTTAACGAGTGCTCAGTCTTGTACGCTATATGTAGGATCTTAGATAATTCTGTTGATAATAAAAAGAAAAATAGAAAATTGAAGTTCTCTATATTCGTAAAAAATTTTAAAAAAAAAAATATAAGCAATATATTTGTAAATAAATACAAGAGTATTGAAAACACTTATATAAAGAAAAAATTTTTTTTTTCTGACTTAATTTATGGAATATCATTAGATTTAAAATCAATAAGAATAAAAAATCAAAATGAATTAATAGTTTATTCTTACTACGTCGGAGGAACTGTTGGGGCTTTAATGGCTCAAGTACTAGAAATTAAAAATAAAAAAGCAATTCTGCACGCAATAACCTTAGGTATTGCTATGCAACTTACCAATATTGCTAGAGATGTAATTGAAGATGCAAAATTAAACAGAATCTATCTACCTAAAACTTTTTTTAAAAAAAAAATTTCAATAAATAATATCCAAAGAAAGAATATGAATAAAAATGTTTATGAAGCAGTTAAAAAAATTTTATTTATTTCTAAAAACTATTATGCAGCTGGAAATGGTGGAATTAAATATCTTAATAAAGAATATAGATTTGCAATTTTACTAGCAAGCAATCTGTATTCTGCAATTGGTAATAAAATTTTAAAGGGTGGTGAATATAAATATTTTAATCAAAGAACATTTCTTACTGTCCCAGAAAAAGTCTCAGTTACATTAAAAACTTTTTTTGAATTTATAATGAATTATCTTTTTGAAGATAAAATAAATAAATTTCAATTAACTAAGTTACTAAATCCTTTAAAAAATAAAATTTATGGAAGAATTTGATTATTTAATTATTGGTGCTGGTTGCTCTGGGCTATCCTTAGTTTATGAAATGAACAAATGTAAACTCTTGGAAAATAAAACTTGTGCAATTATAGATTTTAAAGAAAAATTTAGTAGAGATAAAATTTGGTCTTTTTGGAAAGTGTTTAGCCACTCTTTTGATGATTGCATTTTAGGCGAATGGAAAAAGTTACAAATAATATCAAAAGATAATAAAGTTATTCTGGACTGTAATTCAACACCTTATCAATCTATTGATAGTGGTAAGTATTATGAGAAAATTTTAAAAGATATAAAAAAAAATCCTAATATTTTCTTATACCTTGATGAAAAAGTTATAGACTGTGTTGAAGAGAATGGATCAGTCAATACTGTGTGTAAAAACAAAACTTTCAAAAGCAAAGTAGTCTTCAACAGTCTTTCTCAAAACTTAATAAGAAAAGAACCCATTCTTTACCAACATTTTCTTGGGTGCGAATTACAGTTTGAAAATGAAATTATTGAAGAAACTCCAATACTGATGGATTTTAATTGCTCACAAAGCGAGAATGTTCATTTTTTTTATTGTCTACCAATAAAGAAAAAGTGCTTATTTGTAGAAACAACATGGATTTCAAAAGATAAGGAATTTTCAGAGGATAGGTATAAGTTAGAAATTGAAAACTATATTAAAGAAAATTTTGGTTTAAATACAAACTATACATTGCTTAATAAAGAAATTGGTTCAATCCCACTTTTTCATTTCAAACCGAAAATAAAAAATAAAAATATTATACCAATAGGGTCTGCAGCTAATCTTACACGATTAAGCACGGGATATACATTTTTAAATATTCAAAAATCATCTACACACTTGGTTACAAAATTACTAAATAAAAAAAAATTAGATAATTGGAAGATAAGTAAAAAATATATATTTTTTGATAAAATATTTTTAAAAGTTTTAATTGAAAGAAAAGGAAATATGGCTCCTATTTTTTTGAGACTTTTTAAAAAAAATAATAGTAAAATCATAATACGATTTCTATCTAATGTAAGCTCATGGTTAGACGATCTAAGGATAATTCTTTCGATGCCAAAATGGATTTTTCTTAAAAATATTTTTTAAATGTTTTTTCATCTTAGAAAAAAACAATTCATTATTGATGTAATATTTTTTATATCAATATTTATCTTATATTTTTTTATTAAAGATATTAAAATTAATAAAACTTTGGAAATATTAATCTGTTTTGGTTTTATATCTATCATAGGAATATCACATGGAGCTCTTGATCATATTAAAGGTCAAAATTATTTAATCTCAAAAAAATTTTCTTATCCAAATGTTTTTTTTTATTTATTTTATATAACTTTTATTTTTCTATTTTTTATGTGTTGGATACTATTTCCAATAATCTCACTGATAATATTTTTGATAATATCATCTTTTCATTTTGGAAAGGAGGATATCGAAATTTTATTTGACGAGAAAAAAAAATATTTTTATACACTTTATTTTTTAAAAGGATCATTAGTTATTCTCTTCCCATTATATATTTTTAATAATGAAACAAACTTAATTTTTAATATTCTTACTCAAACGAAAGATTTTTTATTATTAGATAAATATCTAAGTCAAATTTTATTATTATGTAATTTATTAATACAATTATTTTTGATTTTATTTTTTTTAAAAAAAAAATTAATCAAACTTACATCTGTTTTAATTATAGTTTTTCAGGTTTTTTCAGTTTTTATTAGTTTTTATTTTACTAATATTTTAATAGGCTTTACGCTCTATTTTTGCATTTCCCACTCATTTAAAAACATAATAAACATAATTTATGAAAATAATAAAAATTTTAAAATTGGTTTACATAAATTTATAAGAGATGCGGCGCCACTTACGTTGGTTACTTTTGGAGTTTTAGTTCTTATGATTTTTGCAATCATTAATAATGAAGGCTTAATCAATGCAACTCTTAAAACTATTTTTATTGGAATAGCGTGCCTAGCACTTCCTCATATAGTGCTTCATTTTTTAATTGAAAGAAGTAATGAAAAAAAAAGTTAAAGTTTTTTTAGCTTCACCCAGAGGATTCTGTGCTGGTGTTGATCGTGCAGTAGAAATTGTTAACAAAGCAATAAATAAATTTGGAACTCCAGTTTATGTAAGACATGAAATTGTTCATAATAAGTATGTAGTTGAAACTCTTGAAAAAAAAGGTGCTGTTTTTATAAACGAAATTGATGAAATAAAAGATAAAAAAAGACCTGTAATTTTTTCTGCTCATGGAGTCCCCAAGCAGGTTATTAATAATGCTAAAGAACTAAATTTACTCTATGTTGATGCGACTTGCCCTTTAGTCACAAAAGTTCATCGAGAAGCTGAAATCTTGGCTAGAGAGGAATATAATATTATTTTTATTGGTCACAAAAATCATCCTGAAGTTATTGGAACGCTAGGTCAAATTGATCCAAAGTACATTACGTTAATTGAAAATAAAACCGATGTGAATAATTATAAAAAAAAAATTAACAACGACAAAATCGCATACATTACTCAAACAACACTATCTGTTGATGATACAAAAGATATAGTCGATTATCTAAAAGAAAAATTCAAAAATTTAAGAGAACCGATTAAAAGTGATATCTGTTACGCAACATCAAATAGACAAGAAGCAGTTAAAGAAATTGCTAGAAAATGTGATATTTTTTTTATAATTGGTAGTAGACGCTCATCAAATTCAAAAAGATTGGTTGAAGTTGCAAAAAAGAATGGTTGCAAAGATGCATTCTTAATACACTCTGATGCAGAAATTCCATACGATAAAATTAAAGCCTCAAATACTATAGGTTTAAGTTCAGGAGCTTCAGCGCCTGAAATATTGGTTAAAAACTTATTAAACAATATACAGTCGTGTGTTGATATAGACGTTGAGGAGATTACAATTAAAAAAGAAAATATAATCTTTAAACTACCTTCAATCTTAAATTAATGGCTGTCTATACCAAGTTAAGTCTTGATGAAATAAAAAATTTTATTAATCAATTTGATGTTGATGAATTTCAGAACTATGAAGAAATTTTAGAAGGTGTCGAGAATTCTAATTATTTAATTCATACCAAAAAAAATAAATTTGTATTAACGATTTATGAAAAAAGAGTAGAAGAAAAAGATTTACCTTTTTTTTTGAACTTAATGTTTGAACTTTCAAAAAAAAATTTTTCATGTCCTCAACCACTTGTTAGTAAAAAGGGTGAAAAAATTTTAAAAATAAAAGGTAAAAATGCAGCATTAATTTCATTTTTAATTGGAAAGTCAAAAAAAAATTTAACTCCTAATAATTGCTTCGGCTTAGGTCAAACTATAGCAAGGTTACATATAACAACAGATAGTATTAAGCTTTACCGAGCTAATAATCTTTCACTTGAAGGGTGGAATAAAATTTTTAGTAGTATTAAAAATACAAAAAAATTTAATGACGAAAAATTAATAAAAAAAATAGAATTTGAATTAGAAGTCATTAAAAAAAACTGGCCACTAAAACTTCCTGGTGGAATAATTCATGCAGATGTATTTCCTGATAATGTCTTTTTTGAAAATGATGAAATTACTGGATTAATAGATTTTTATTTTGCATGTACAGATTTTTATGCATATGAGATTGCGATTTGTCTAAATTCAATTTGTTTCGATAACAACTCAACATTTAACATGACTAAAGCAAAAAATTTAATTGAAGGTTATGAAACTGTAAGAAAATTATCTAATGATGAAAAAAATCATTTACCAATACTAGCAAGAGGAGCAGCCATGCGATTTTTTATAACAAGGCTTTATGACTTTCATAACACCTCTTCTGAAGCAAAAGTTAAAATTAAAGATCCCAATGAGTATTTAAAAAGAATAAATTTTCACTCTACAGTTAAAAATTTTAGAGAATATTTTTTATGAGTGAAGATGTGATAGTATTTACTGATGGATCTTGTCTAGGAAATCCAGGAAAAGGAGGTTGGGCAATACTTATAATTGAAGACAATAGTACAAAAGAATTTTTTGGATCTGAAAGAACAACAACAAATAATAGAATGGAATTAACAGCTGCTATCAATGCAGTAAAAAAAACAAAAAGTAAGAAGAAAGTAAAAATAGTCACAGACTCAAAATACGTAAAAAATGGAATTGAGACTTGGATTAATAACTGGAAAAAAAATAATTGGAAAACTAGTAATAAACAAAATGTAAAAAATAAAGACTTATGGATAGAACTAGATACTTTAATACAAAAAAGAAATATTAATTGGTCTTGGGTAAAAGGACATGCCAATAACTTGTATAATGAAAGAGTTGATCTTCTTGCTAAAAATGCAGCTGAAGAGACTTAGATAATATATATTTTTTTATTTTCTCTAAACTATTTGGCAAAATACAATATCTTTCTTTTTTTTTTATTAATCCTCTAATTTTTTTTGGAAGTTCAACTTTAGTCTTTATGATCTTACTTATATTTTCTCTAAACTTAGCCGGATGAGCGGTCTCTAAACAAATATAGTTTGTATTTTTATCAAAATGTTTCTTTAACTTATTGATTGATTTTATTGCAGTTATAGTGTGAGGATCAATAACTTTTCCATATTTCGAATAAATATTTTTTATTTCCTTTTTTGCTTCATCACTTCGAACTGAATTTGAATAAAAAGTTCTTTTAATTTTTTTTAAATTTGATTTTGAAAATTTATAAAAACCTTTTTGTTTTAAATTTTCCATTAATTTTTTTGTTTCTTGAGAATTTTTTCCTACATAATCAAAGATTAACCTTTCAAAATTACTAGCTACCTGAATATCCATACTTGGTGAGATGCTTTGAATAACTTTAGTAGGTTTATAAATTCCTGTTTTTAGAAACCTATCAAGAATATTGTTTTCATTTGTAGCAATAATAAGATTGGATATTGGAAGCCCCATTTTTTTTGCAATATATCCAGCATAAATATCTCCAAAATTACCTGTGGGAACAGAAAAAACACTTTTAGAAAGAATGTTTTTTGACAACTTGAAATGTGCATAAAAAAAATAAACAACTTGTGAAAAAATTCGAGACCAATTTATTGAATTTACTCCAGTCATATTAATTAACATTCTAAAATCATAATCATTAAACATACCTTTAACTAAATTTTGACAGTCATCAAAGTTGCCTTGTACAGCAATATTAAAAACATTTTTTGAATGAATACATGTCATCAATTTTCTTTGAGTTTGAGAAATTTTGTTTAAAGGATGCAAAACAAATATATTAATATTTTTTCTTTTCTGTATGGCATTAATTGCTGCGGCCCCAGTGTCACCGGATGTTGCAGTTATAATATTAATTTTATTTTTTTTTTTTCGTAAAATATTTTCATACATATTGCCAATAATCTGCATAGCAATATCCTTAAATGCTAAAGTTGGACCATGATAAAGTTCAACTAAATGCACATCTAGGAGCTTTGAAAATTTTAAAACATTATTTGTTTCAAAATTTTTATAGGAGGTATAAATAATTTTTTTTAAATCTTTTTTTGAAAATGTGTTTTCAACAAAAGGTTTTATTATTTCAAAACAAAGTTCTTGATAATTAAGCTTTGATAAATACTTAAGTTTTTTTTTTGAAAAGTTTGGATATTTTTTTGGAACATAAAGTCCACCATCATGAGCTAAACCATTTAAAAAAGTTTCTAAAAAGTTATATTCTTTTAACTTATTTCTTGTGCTGATATATTTCATTTTTGCTTTTCTCTATTAAAAAAATAAAAACACATAATTAAAAAACTTAAGGAGAACCAAGTAATTGCATATTGTAAATGATTATCTTTTAGATCAATATTAAATTCATTAGATTTAATAAACATATTATTTGTATTGGTTTGAACTATTATTAAAGGAAAGACTTGTTTATTAAATTTTTTTTCTAAAAAAACTTTATCAATAAAATAATAAAAATTTTCACTTTTATTATCAGGGGTAAATATATTTTTTTTTGAAATTTCTTTTGTATATCCCAAAATCTCTTTTTCATTAAAGAGATTTTTAGAAATAGAACTAAAATCTTTTTGCTTAATAAAACCTTTATCAACTAAAAGAATGGTAGTATTATCTAAATTATAAGGAATAATAACTTTAAAATTTATTTCCCCTTTATATACCTGATAGAGAAAAATTGGACTTAGTGAAGAATTTGCAATTAATTTTACTTTTTTAAACTCATCATTATTTAGTTTTGAAAAATTTTTGTAATCATCCAAAAAATTTTTTCTTATATTTTCTAATATATTTTTTTTTTCGTTAAGTCTTATAACTTGCCAAATTCCTAATGATAAAGTTATAAAAATAAAAAAAAATAGAATAACGTTTAAAGACTTTTTTTTTTGCAATTAAGTTAGGCTAGCTTCCCCATACATATATTGCAGCAAATAAAAAAAGCCAAACCACATCTACAAAATGCCAGTACCATGCAGCTGCCTCAAATCCAAAATGATGATCAGGTGTATGATGACCTGCTCGTACTCTGAAATAACAAACTATTAAAAATAAGGTTCCTATAAATACGTGGAAACCATGAAATCCTGTGGCAAGATAAAATGTTGATCCATATATTCCTGAGGATAATTTAAAACTTGCTTGAGCGTATTCATAGGCTTGAAAACCTGTAAATATAATTCCAAGAAGTATAGTTAATAAAAGCCCAGTTTCTAAAGATTTTCTGTCATTCTCTAAAAGTGCATGATGAGCCCAAGTAACTGTGGTACCAGAAAGAAGTAAAATTAATGTATTAATTAAGGGAATATGCCAAGGATCTAAAACTTCAATTCCTTTTGGTGGCCAAGTTCCACCGATTGATTGGCTTGGTATTAAACTTGCATCAAAAAAAGCCCAAAACCAAGCAACAAAAAACATAACCTCTGATGCTATAAAAAGCACCATTCCATATCTAAGTCCTAATTGAACAATTGGTTTATGATCCCCTTTATATTCTGCTTCAATAACTACTTCTCGAAACCACATGAACATACAATATAAAGTTAAAACTCCTCCAAGAAGAACTGGCCACCAAACTTTACTATGTAGAAAGTAAACAGTGCCTGTAGTTAAAACCAAAACTGCAATAGACGTAAATAAAGGCCATACACTTGGATTTACTAGATGATATTCGTGATCTCTTTTAGCTCCTGATGCCATTATGATTTATTCTTTTTAAATGCTTCACTTTCAAAAAAAGTATACGAAAGTGTAATATCTTTTACTTCTTTTGCCGAACTATCATCTGCAATTTTTGGATCTATAAAGTACGCCATTTCAAATTCTTTTATTTCTTTTGGTTTTAAAATTTGTTGCTCAAAACAAAAACATGAAATTTTATTAAAGTACTTTGCTACATTATCTGGGGTTGCATTAAAAGTGGATACAATTTTTAGCTCGTTATTTCCTAAATTTTTAACGTAAAATTTTACTTTAGATATCTGACCAGCTTTAATACTTACAACATTTTTTTCAGGTCTAAAATCAATATACAAACCTTTTGCAACATTAGTATCAAATCTAGTTGATACAACGTGGTCGATAATCTTTGTTGGTTGTTCTTTTGAAAATTTAGTTGTGCCTCCAAAACCAGTCACCCTACAAAATAATTCATACAATGGAACGGATGCATAAGATAAGCCGAGCATTAGGAAAAAGATTAATACTAAATACTTAGCGCTAATATTTTTTTTTACTTCAGCACTCATAAAGGCCTATTAAAAATACCATTTTGAATATTTAAAATTGTAAATATGAAAAAGAATACAACTAATCCAAAAAGAATTAAGGCTGTTATAATATTTTTTTTTTTCATTAAATAAAAATTCTTTCAACTAATAAAACAAAAAATAACATAAACAAATAAATAATAGAAAAACCAAATATTTTTTTTGAAATTATTTCAGAATTTTTTCTTATTTTTGTTCTTAAAAGATTGAATGACATATAAATATAAATTAATCCCATAAGTGATGAAAATATTAAATATAAATTACCAGCAAAATTTAAAAAATATGGTGAAATAGAAACTGGAAAAAGAATTATAGAATAAATAAATATATTTTTTTTGGTTATTTTTTCACCAAAAACTACCGGAAGCATAGGTAGTTGAGCTTTTTTATAATCTTCAGTTTTGTAAAGTGATAAAGCCCAAAAATGCGATGGGGTCCAAAGAAAAATTATTAGAAACAATATAATTGGCTCAAGAGACAAATTATTATTTATAATTGTCCATCCAATTACAGGAGGTAACGCTCCTGCGGCTCCACCAATTACAATGTTTTGTGTAGTTTTTCTTTTTAACCAAATTGTATAAACAAAAATATAAAAAGAAATTGTGGTTGCTAATAAAAAAGCAGATAAAAAATTTGAAAATATATAAAGACCAAAGACAGATATAAAAGATAAAATCACCCCAAAAATTAAAGCTTCCTTATTCGAAATTGCTCCTAGCGGGATAGGTCTGAGGCAGGTTCTTGACATAACCGCATCAATTTCTGAGTCATACCACATGTTTAATGCTCCAGCTGCACCGGCCCCTATGGCAACAAAAAATAGTGAAATGGCTGACTTAAAAAAATCTATTTGTTGATTTGATAAAATCATTCCAACAAAAGCAGTAAATATAACCAGAGACATAACTCTTGGTTTCATTAAGTTGTAGAAATTTTTGAATGTTATGAAACTTTTATCTTTAAAATTTTCTAAACTTTCAACTTTATACACTTTATAAAATTATTTTATTTTTGGAAGTTGATCAAATTGATGGAATGGTGGAGGCGAACTTAAAGTCCATTCTAGTGTAGTAGCGCCCTCACCCCATGGATTGTTACCAACTTGTTTTTTTCTTAAAAATGCATGAGTTAACATAATAAAAAATATAACAACTCCAAATGCAGATATATAAGAACCTATTGATGAGATATAATTCCAGCCTGCGTAAGCGTCAGGATAATCTGCATAACGTCTTGGCATTCCTGCTAATCCTAAAAAATGTTGTGGAAAAAATATTAAATTAACCCCAATAAAAGAAACCCAAAAATGTAATTTTCCTAAAAATTCTGAATATTCATAGCCAGACATTTTTGAAAACCAGTAGTAAAACCCTGCAAATATAGAAAATACAGCTCCAAGAGATAAAACATAATGGAAGTGAGCTACTACGTAATAAGTGTCGTGTAGAGCAGTATCTACTCCTGCATTTGCAAGAACTACCCCTGTAACTCCACCAACAGTAAATAAAAATATAAAACCAACCGCCCAAAGCATGGGAGTTTTAACCTCAATGGATCCTCCCCACATTGTTGCAATCCATGAAAAAATTTTAATACCGGTTGGAACTGCAATAATCATTGTAGCTAGAACAAAATATGCTTTAACATCAACTCCCATTCCAACGGTGTACATGTGATGCGCCCATACAACAAAACCTACAACACCTATTGCTACCATTGCATAAGCCATACCAAGGTATCCAAAGATAGGTTTTTTTGAAAAAGTTGAGATAATATGACTAATCATTCCAAAGCCTGGAAGTATCATAATGTATACCTCTGGATGTCCAAAAAACCAGAAAAGGTGTTGAAATAAAACTGGGTCTCCACCTCCTGCAGGAACAAAAAAGTTCGTACCAAAATTTCTATCTGTTAGTAACATTGTTATTGCGCCTGCAAGAACTGGAAGAGCAAGAAGTAATAAAAATGCAGTTACTAAAATCGACCAAGCAAACAATGGCATTTTGTGCATTGTCATGCCAGGAGCTCTCATATTAAAAATAGTAGTTATAAAGTTTATCGCTCCTAAAATTGATGAAGCTCCAGCAACGTGTAAACTTAATATTGCCAAATCCATTGCAGGTCCTGGCTGGCCAGCTTTAGAAGATAACGGAGGATATATAGTCCAACCGCCTCCAACTCCTGCACCACCTGGAGGTCCCTCAACAAAAACAGATGCCAAAAGTAAAAAGAAAGCGACTGGTAGTAACCAGAAAGAGATATTATTCATCCTTGGAAATGCCATATCAGGAGCTCCGATCATTAAAGGCACAAACCAATTACCAAAACCTCCAATCATTGCCGGCATCACCATAAAAAATACCATGATCAACCCATGGCCAGTAACTAAAACATTATAAAGGTGATAGTTTCCTCCAAGAATTCCATCACCAGGATACATTAGCTCCATTCTCATAAGCACAGAAAAAATAGTTCCAATTATTCCGGCAAAAATTGCAAAGATTAAATATAAAGTTCCAATATCCTTATGGTTTGTTGATAAAAACCATCTTTTAAAAAAAGTAGGTGTGTGTGAATGATCAGAATGAGAATGGGAGGATGAATAAGACATTAGTTTTTAATTTTTTAAAATATTTTCTACTACTAAATTATTTTCAGGGTATTTAGCAAATTTCTTTTTTGCATCTTTTAACCAATCTGCATATTGTTTTTCTGAAACAACTTTAACTGTAATAGGCATAAATGCATGTCTTGAACCACAAAGCTCAGAGCATTGTCCGTAATAAATTCCTTCTTTTTCAGCTTTAAACCAAGTCTCATTTATTCTTCCTGGAACCGCATCTCTTTTCACTCCAAAGGAAGGTATTGTCCATGCATGCAAAACATCATTAGCGGTAATTAAAACCTTAACTACTTTATTTACAGGAACTACCACATGGTTGTCTGTCTCAAGAAGTCTTGGCTGTCCTGGCTTTAAATTTTTTGTATCAATCATATTTGCTTCAAAAGTAATTTTTTCATCAGGATATTCATAACCCCAATACCACTGGTATCCTATGGCTTTAATTGTAAGATCAGCCTTTGGAATTGTATCTTGCTTATAGAGCATTTTAAAAGAGGGAACTGCAATAACGATTAAAATCAAACAAGGAACTAAAGTCCATACTACTTCTAAAAAAGTGTTGTGTGACGTTGTGGAAGGATTTGGATTTTTAGATGCTCTAAATCTTATTATTGAATAAATAAGCAAAAAAAGAACAAAAGCACTAATTGCAAAAATAATTGGTAACAAAATTACATCGTGTAAAAATATTATGTCTCTCATTAAACTTGTAACAGGCTCATTCAAGCCTAATTGCCACTTTTCATTTGAATAAGAAACTGAAGAACCCGTGATTGCTAAAATAATGACAATTAACTTTTTTAACATTTGAGCAGTTTTGGTTTTAATTATTAAAAAGTAAATGTTATCATACTATTTTGAAATAAATTTGCGACAATTTTACTAAAAAATGAACAATCAAGATGAATTTTTTTCTAAGGACTCACTAGTTTCTAGAAGATTTGCTGAAAAAATTGTTAACGACACACTCTTAAAGTGTGACGATGGAGAATTATTTCTTGAGTCGTGTATTTCCGAGTCTCTTGTAATAGATGATGGAAAAATAAAAAATACCAGTTTTGACTCAAATAAAGGATACGGTTTACGAGGAGTATGTGGAGAAAGTGTTGCATATTCACATTCTAATGAAATATCTGAAAAATCTTTTTTACAATCAAAGGAGTTAGTATCTCAGGTTTCTAAAAATTATTCTGGTAAATTTAGTCAAAATCCAAAAAAAACAAATAAAATTCTTTACCCAGATATTAATCCAATCGATGCAAAAAATTTTTCAGAAAAAGTTAAGCTATTACAAGATATAGACACTTATTTACGTTTAAAAAATAATTTAGTTAAACAAGTTACTAGCTCGGTATTTTCTGAATATCAAAGAATTCTAATACTTAAACCAAACGCAGAAAACTATGCTGACCAAAGACCTCTTGTTCGTCTTAATGTAACTGTTGTAGTTGAAAATAAAGGACGAAAAGAAGTGGGTAGCTTCGGAACTGGTGGTAGAGATACTTTAGATACTTTTTTAAAAAATAATAATTGGAAAAAAATTTGTGATAAAGCTCTTGATCAAGCGCTAGTAAATCTTGATAGTATAGAAACTCAGGCTGGAGAAATGAAAGTTGTTCTTGGTCCAGGATGGCCAGGTATTTTACTTCACGAAGCAATAGGACATGGGCTTGAGGGAGATTTTAATAGAAAAAAAACTTCTGCTTTTTCTAACTTATTAAATCAAAAAATTGCAGATGAACAAGTTACAGTCTTTGACGATGGAACAATAAATAACAGAAGAGGTTCAATTTCTATAGACGATGAAGGAACACCCTCCAATAAAACAATGCTTGTAGAAAAAGGTATACTAAAAAATTACATGCAAGACAGAATGAATGCACGACTAATGAATACAGCATCTACTGGAAATGGGAGACGAGAAAGTTTTGAACACCTACCTATGCCTAGGATGACTAATACCTATATGATGTCTGGAAAATATAATCCTGAAGAAATAATAAAAAGTGTAGACACAGGAATTTATGCAGTTTCTTTTGGTGGAGGTCAGGTTGATATAACTAATGGAAAATTTGTATTTTCATGTACTGAGGCCTATCAAATAAAAAATGGAAAAGTAGAAAGACCAATTAAAGGAGCAACACTCATTGGAAATGGACCTGATGCTTTAACTAAAATTAAAATGGTGGGTAATGATATGAGTTTAGATGCGGGTGTTGGCACTTGCGGAAAAAATGGCCAGTGGGTCCCTGTTGGTGTAGGTCAGCCTACTATACTTATTGAAAATATTACTGTTGGTGGAACAAAGAATTAAACAAAGTAAGACCAACAATTGCTGCGGTTTCAGATCTTAGAATTGTATTTCCAAGAGAAACCCCAGTACAATTTTTTACATTTTCTAAAAACTTAATTTCATCTAAAGAAAAATCTCCTTCAGGACCAACTAAAAAATAGATGTCATTCTCTGAATTAATATTAAGTTTATTATTAATTATATTTTTAGAATTAATATCTCCAAAAAAAACTTTAGATTTTGGATTCAAGGTATTTAAAAAATCACTAATTTTTTTAACTTCTTTAATTTCTGGTAAAAAAACCTGTCCTGATTGTTCTGCAGTTTCTTTTATAATTTTAAATAGCCTGGCTTTATTAATTGATTTGCTAATTGACCTATCTGTTATGACAGGAATAAATTGTTTTACCCCTATTTCAGTGCACTTTTGAATTAAAAAATCTAATTTTGTATTTTTAATTAGAGAAAAAATTAAAGAAATATTTGATTTAAAAACTTTTAAAACATTTTTTTTTAAAATCTTACAAGTGATTTTTTTTTTATTTAAATGATATATTTCAGCGAGAAATTCTCCGTCTTTTGAATTAAAAACTGTTATTTGATCATTTTTCTTTACTCTCATCACATGATTTAAATAATGAGAGTCATTCACATCAAAATCTAATGTGTTATTAGTTTCTAAATTTTTGTTTATGTAAATTCTAATTTTTGATGACATTAATCTCTATTCTAACTCAAAGATGAAAATAAAAAATATAAAATTAGTTGTTTTTGATGCCTACGGCACATGTTTTGACGTTCATTCAACATCAAGTCTTTTAAAAAAATATATTGGTAAAAATTGGAAAAATTTTTCAAATCTCTGGAGAACAAAACAACTGGAATATTCTTGGATTAGAACAATAATGAATCAGTATGTAGATTTTTGGAAAATAACTAATGATGCTTTAGACTACACATTAGAAGTATATAAAAAAAATAAAATTAAAAAAAAATTATTAAACAGCTACAAATTTTTAAAACCTTATAGCGACTTAGAGTTATTAATTAATTTTTTAAAAAAAAAGAAAATACCAAGATACATTTTAACTAACGGTTCATCTTTAATGATTAAAAATTTATTAAAAAACTATAAAATGAATAAAGATTTTAATAAAATTTTAAGCGTTGATAGCATAAAGATTTATAAACCAAGTCCAAAAGTTTATAAGATAGTAACAAATAACTTTAAATGTTCTCCAAAAAATATTTTATTTTTAAGTTCTAATTGTTGGGATATTGCCGGTGCAAAAAATTTCGGATTTAGAACTGCATGGATCAATAGAAAGAAAATAAAATTTGATAAATTAGGATTTTATCCAGATATAGAATTACAAAGTTTAAATAATTTAAGAAAAATTTTAACTTAATGTCAGACTATATAAAACTTTTTAGATTTAATAAGCCAATTGGCATTTTTTTACTTTTTTGGCCTTGTGCATGGGGAGTTGCTTTTTCACAATGGTACAACAAGAATGTATATAATTTTTTTTATTTCTTAATAATTTTTTTTATTGGATCAGTTTTAATGAGAACAGCTGGGTGTATTTATAATGATATTATTGATAAAGATTTGGATAAAAAAGTAGAACGTACTAAAAACAGACCAATAGCTTCAAACAAAATATCAAAACCTAAAGCTTGGCTTTTAATATTACTTTTTTTGGCTCCATCTTTATTAATTCTTTTTTCATTTAATAAACTTTCAATCATTCTAGGACTTATATCTGGATTATTTGTTTTAACTTATCCTTTTATGAAAAGAATAACTTTTTGGCCCCAAGTACATTTAGGTATTGTTTTTAATTGGGGTGTACTTCTTGGCTGGAGTGTAATTTTTGAAAATATAACAATTGAAATTATAGTTTTATATCTTGCAGCTGTGTTTTGGACCCTTGGTTATGACACTATTTATGCAACTCAAGACTTAAAAGATGATATTAAAAATAAAATAAAGTCTACAGCTGTAAAATTTAAATTTGATATAAAAAATTTCTTATTTTTTAGCTATATTACATCTATAACTTTTTTTGTTGCTTTAGGTTTTTTAACAAAAAAGAACTTTTTGTTTTTTTTATGTATTCTATTAGCCTCTGCTCATTTAATAAACCAAGTTTTAGTTATAAAAAAATATGGCTATAGAAATAAAACTAAAATTGAAAAAATATTTAAGAGTAATAACTTTTTTGGTTTAATAATTTTTATAATTTTAACCGTTTATATTTATGCTTAAAGAAAAAAACTTTTTAGAAGATATTACTTCGTACGCTCTTAAAAAATTTAAAGAGCTTGGAACAACAGAGTCAGAAGTTGCATGCAGTCATTCTGTAACTGAAGAGATTCTAGTTAGAAATGGTAAGTTTGAAGAAATAAAAAAATCTGATGAGATTTCACTTGGTTTAAATGCCTACTTTGAAAAAAAAAAATCTTCAATTTCTATATCTAATTTATCAAAAGATAAGATTAACTATGCAATCCAAAAATGTGTTGATATGGCAAAGAATACTCCAGAGGATAAATTTTGCGGTTTGGCAGATCCTAATTTTTTTTATAAAAATGATAATGAAGAACTTAGTTTGTATGATGAAAGCACTATTTCTTACGAAAAAAAAGAAAGCTATATAAAAGAATGTGAGAATGAAGCATTAAAAAAAAAGGAAATTTTTAATTCAAACGGTGCTTCATTTTCTGAAATTAAATCAAATTTTTTTTTACAAAATTCAAACGGTTTTGGAGATGGTTATAAAACTTCGTATTACTCAGTATATTGTGATGTTATTGCTAAAAGCAATGGATCAATGGAAAGAGATTATGAAATAGCTTCAAAAAGATTCTTTAATGACTTACCCGTTGCAAAAAAGATTGGAGATACTGCTGCTACAAGGTCAATAAAAAAATTAAACTCTAAAAAAATAAAATCCTTTAATGGAGATATAATTTTAGAGCCAAGAATTGCTTCATCTTTGCTTGCTCATTTTATAGGTTCAATATCAGGACATAATTTAGCTCGAAAAGTTAGTTTTATTAAAGGAGAAGTCGGAGAAAGTATTTTTGGTGAGGAAGTAAATATAATTGATGACCCAAAGATTCCTAAGGGACTAGGAACAAAAAAATTTGATAATGAAGGAGTTAGTTGTCAAAAACTTAATATAGTTATCAATGGAAAACTAAATGAGATATTTTTAGATACGTATAGTGCAAAGATGCTTAATAAAAAAACAAATGGTAGGTCGAGTGGCGCAACAAATTTTTTTGTAAATAATGGAAAAACTGAAACTAAAGATCTTATAAAAGATACAGGAAAAGGTATTTACATAACGGATCTTTTTGGATCTGGCTTTAATTCTGTAACTGGGGACTTTAGCAAGGGTGGTTCTGGTTTTTTAATAGAAAACGGGGAAATTAAATATCCTGTTAACGAAATAACTATAGCTAGTAATATTTTGCATATGTTTAAAAATTTAATTTTAGGTAATGATTTAGAATTAAAATATAGAATTAATTCTCCAACAATAAAAATTTCAAACGTTTCAATCGGAGGTATTTAATTGAAAGATATTGATGTTATAAAAAGGGTCTTCAGATCTTATATAAAAAAATATATTCCAGAGTTATCACTAACTTTTATTTTTATTCTAATAACCTCTGCAGCTACTGCTGCTACAGCTTGGCTATTAGATCCAGCTATTAAAGAAATATTTGAAAATAAGAATAAACTAATGCTTTATGTAATACCAGTAGCTATAGTTCTAGCTTTTGCCATTAAAGCTTTATCTATTTTTATAGTTAGAATTATTACTATAAAAGTAGCATCCAAAATATGCTCAAACATAGGTTCTATAATGGCAAAAAAACTAATAACCTCTGACACTTTATATATAACTAATAAGCACTCAGGAAAATTTATATCTCACTTTACATGGGACCTTGGAATAATTTTTAATACACTTGCCGGTACAGTAGTAAGTCTTGCAAAGGAAAGTATTACCTTAATTTTTTTAATTGGACTTTTATTCTACCATGACTGGCAGCTTGCTCTTGTTGCAATGATAATGATTCCAATAACAGCTTTTTTTTCAAAAAATCTTGGAAAAAAAATGGAAAAAAGAACTTTAGTTTCAGCTGAAAAATCAGATAAATTTTTGAAGTTTTTATCTGAAATAATTAAA
>VHCA01000001.1 GCA_016882225.1 Candidatus Pelagibacterales bacterium | reverse complement strand
AATCTAAGTAAAATAGATTCTTATGATACTTCATACAAAAAAATGTATTCCGTGTAGCGGAAATATTTCCCCCTTTTCTAAATCTCAGATTAATAGCTATTTAAAAAAATTAAGAAGTTGGAAAGTGTACAAGAATGAAAAAAAAGCTTTTTATTTATCTAAAAATTATAAATTTAAAAATTTTTTACAAAGTTTGGAATTTGTAAAAAAAACTTCTGCTATTGCAGAAAGGGAGGGTCATCATCCAGATATCAATTTTGGCTGGGGTTATGCAAAGATACTAATTTATACCCATGCAATTAACGGTCTTTCAGAAAGCGACTTTATACTAGCATCAAAGATTGATAGAATTAGTGTTTAAAGTTTCTAATACCAGTAAATATCATTGATATTTTTGCTTTATCAGCAGCTTTAATTACTTCATTATCTTTTATTGAGCCACCTGGTTGAATAATAGATTTAACTCCAAGTTTTACTAATTCTTTAAGTCCATCTGCAAATGGAAAAAAAGCATCAGATGCAGCTACACTGTTTTTAACATTATTTTTAAAGAATAGTTTTGCATTTTGGCAAGCAATTTTACTTGAGGCCAATCTATTTGTTTGTCCGGCCCCTATTCCAAGGCTTTGGTTATTTTTTACTATAACAATTGCATTAGATTTTACGAATCTACAAATATTAAATGCAAACTTTAAATCTTTAATTTGTTTTTTTGTTGGTTTTATTTTTGTTACAACTTTTAAGTCTTTATTTTCTAACTCTTTAATATCTTTGTCTTGAATCAAAATTTTTTCACCAATGATATTGTATGTTAATTTTTCCCCCATATGATGTTTAGTTATAATTAATCTAAGATTTTTTTTCTTTCTAAAAACATCCAGAGCATCGCTTGTAAACTTGTTTGAGATTATAATTTCATAGAAAGTATCCGAGAGCTTTTCAGCAAGTTTTTTATCAATCTCATCATTAAAACAAACAACTCCGCCAAATGCACTTATAGGATCTGCATTTAAGGCTAGTTTGTATGCATTAGATAAGTTATTGCTTGCAGCGCATCCGCAAGGATTGTTGTGTTTCACAATCACACAGGTTTTTTTTGCATTATCTAAATACTTTGAAATAGATATTGCTGCATACATATCTAAATAATTATTATAGCTAAGCTCTTTACCCTGAAGCTGCTCGATACCACTTAGAAGATCTTTCTTATAATTTACGTTGTAAATGGTTGCTTGTTGATGAGGATTCTCACCATATCTTAACTCATTTTGAATTGATCCGCTGATTGTAATTTTTTTTGGAAATTTATTTTGTTCTTTGTTCATCCAATTAGAGATTATAGAGTCGTAATACGCAGTTTCTAAGAATGCATTAGTTGACATTTTTTTTCTAAAATTTAGAGAAGTTGATCCTTGATTTTTAGTTAGTTCATTTATGCACTCATCATATTGTTCAGGGTCAGAGATAACTGTTGTAAATTTAAAATTCTTTGCAGCAGATCTAAGCATAGATGGACCGCCAATATCTATGTTTTCAACTAAGGTTTCTTCATCTGCATTTTCAAGCAATTTTTTCTCGAACGGATAAAGATTAACAATGAGTAGATTTATGAGATCGATATTTTCTTTTGAGATTTGATTTATATGTTCTTTGTTATCTGCTTTTGCAAGTAATCCTCCGTGAATTTTAGGATGCAAGGTTTTAACTCTTCCATCTAGTATTTCTTGCGATTTTGTATAATCGGAAACTTCAGTACACTGATAACCTAAGTCTTTTATGTATTTAAAAGTTCCACCTGTGCTTAATATTTCAACGTTATATACTTGCAGAGTTTTAAGAATTTTATCTAAGTTTTTTTTATCAGATACAGAAATGAGGGCTTTTTTTATCTTTATAAGATCCATTAAGGATTTTTCATATACGATGTTTATTTGGCTTTTTCTAGATACCAAATAATATTAGTAAGTTCACTTTCTATTTGTCCTTCAAGTAAGATAAAAAAATTTTCTTTAATGCTATCGGGGTTTCCTAGATATAAATTCTTCTCAAGTTTTGTTGGAACTTGTGGACATCTAAATATCCATCCATCACCTCTATCAGAGCTTAGTAAAATATCGTTTCCCATAGTTTTTGTAATTCGTATATCTGGATGAACATGAAACCTTATACTGTAACTTAAAAAATTCTTTTTTTTATTTTTTAAAATTAAAGTATCTAATCCTTCAATTGTGTTTTTGTCTTTAAATAAGGTTAATTGTCTTTCAAATTTAATGCCAAATCTTTTCTCATAGCCGTTGTGTGCAAAAATACACTGTATGGTTTCTTTGTCAGATTTAAATTCTTTTTTATAAATATCTAAGTCATTGATTAGTGAATTTCCAAAGTGTTTAGTGATAAGTTTATTTTTTTGAAAAATACATGATGAAGTATCATTAATATTCAGTGTCGAATGAGCAGCAGTTGTTGAACTTAAAAAGCTTAAGTTACTTCCTAAATATTTTCCAGATCCAGTATTGGTTATAAATTTTTGACCTGAGGAATATAGTTCAAACGATAAAGCGCCTGCCTGATAATTTTTTGCATAGGATGTATTTGCAGGAGTATTTCCATCTATCAATATTTCTATTTTTTTGTACTTAATCTTTCCAAATCCACAAAAAATATTTTCAACTTTATTAAAGGCGTATCCTCTTGATCTTATAATTTCATCAAGCTTTTGAATGTTGATTTCATTTGCTCCATTAAAAAGGGGAAGGGTATCATTATTTAATTTTAGAAAATTAAAACATATTCCAAGCGAATGGATATAGGATGTAATTTGTATTGGAGTTTGCCTTCTTGAGTTTAACAGCCATTCATGAATTATAACTAAAAAATAAAGGGTATAATAAAGATCTTCAGGATTTTTACTTTTTACAAAGCCATCTTTATTTATAAAATTGCTAAGTTCTTTTTCAATTTCTTTAAGACCAATCTCTAAATATTTCTCGTATTCAGTAAAAGAAATGCCAACTAATATTAATGCTGAAAGGCCAACAATTTTTTCAAATCCTTGCTCAAGTAGATTAATATTTTTAAATAAATGCTTTGCCTGTTTTACGATGCTGTTGATGACTTTGCTTTTGTAGATGAGGTCAGTTTCTTTAAAAATAATATCATGACAGCTAATCCAATTAATTATTCTAAAGCTTAAGGTTTTAAGTCTCCAATATGTTGAATGATAATTTTCAAATTGATTGATCCATTCATCGACTAACTGACATCCAATAACTTTTTCAGTTTTAATATTTAATGCAGGAAGAAAACAAAAGTTATGAAGTTTGTATAATTTATAATCTTCAATATTCGATATTTTCCAAACATTCGTTTTATATTTTCTTATTGTATTTAATAAAACTTCTTCAAAACTTGTAATAGGTTGAACTAGATGAATGCTTGAATATTCATAAATTCTATAAGGCTG
Source organism: Candidatus Pelagibacterales bacterium (assembly GCA_016882225.1). Classification (GTDB taxonomy): domain Bacteria; phylum Pseudomonadota; class Alphaproteobacteria; order Pelagibacterales; family Pelagibacteraceae; genus Fontibacterium; species Fontibacterium africanum. The sequence continues at coordinate 49,739 of VHCA01000001.1, read as the reverse complement.
AATAATATTTAAAGAGACGTCATAGTTCTTGCTGTTAAACTTAATGTCTCTAAGTTTGCCTTGGAAATTTTTACGTAATGCCCTTAAATATAGTTGAAATGTTTGAAAATTTGCCACTTAAGCGCAAGTTCTAAGTTTTTGAATATTATCTTTTAAAGATTTTCCAGAAAATATGGTTGTGCCAGAAACTAAAACATCAGCCCCAGCTTTAATTGCAAGAGCGCCTGTTTCAAAATTTATTCCTCCATCAATTTCAAGATCAGTTTTTAATCCCTTAGCATTAATTATTTTTCTAAGTTCTTTAACTTTACTTAAAACTTCTGGCATAAAACTTTGACCTGCAAATCCTGGATGTACACTCATTACAAGAATTAGATCTAGTGTATCGATAACTTTTTCTAGGGATGAAATGGGTGTTTTTGGATTTAAGGAAACCCCAGCTTTCTTTCCAAGAGACTTTATAGTCTTTACACATCGTTCAATATTATCCGTTGCTTCAGGGTGAATGGTAATAATGTCTGCACCCGCATCTGCAAAATCTTTTATATATTTTTCAACGGGCGATATCATTAAATGAACGTCAAATGGAAGTTTTGTATATTTTCTAATTTTTTTTATAACCACAGGTCCAAAGGTAATGTTTGGAACAAAGTGGCCATCCATAACATCAACGTGAATGTAGTCTGCACCTGCCATATCAAGGTTTTTAACTTCTTCGCCTAGGATACTAAAGTCAGCAGATAAAATAGATGGTGCAATTTTGATTTTTTGACTCACGGAGTCAAAATAGATGTTTTTGAAAAAATTTAAAATGTTTTATTAGAATTTTTTTGTAAAAAGCTGAAGAATGAAGTCTGTAAATTCGCTTTCTAAAGGAAAAGATAACATTCCCATCACTGAATATCCAAGTAACCAGGGCATAAGATAAAATCTGAACATATAGAAAAACCAAGCAACATATAATGGAACAAAGGGTTGGATAATGAAGCTTGGAGTTATAAATCTAAAGGGTCTTATAATTGGATTTGTTAGCATGACGAATGCTTTCATAAAGAAAAAGTTGGAGTCTTCCCTTTGAAAAATATTCATCGCTGATCTTCCAATGAGCGTCCACATAATTGTTCCCATAATGTAATCGAGAACAATAACCCAAGTAGGCATCTAGAAAATTAAAATTAAATTTTGGGAAAGTTCAAGGGGCGAATACATCGCCCCTTGATATAAAAAGATTTAAGCTGTTCGTATGATTGTTTTGCCCGAAGGTATTCGAACTTCATCAATCATATCTTGAACCGATTTAGGCTCTGGTTTTGTAACTAAACTTACAACAACCATGGATATCAAACTAGCTAAAGCGCCAGGTATTCCAAATCGTAAGTTGTCAACAAATATCCAGTGAATGTCCTTCCACGGAGTAGCCGCGTTGAACGTTGGTCCAACCCAAATTAGATAAGCTGTTCCAACAATCGTTCCAATAAGCATTCCAGCTATTGCACCTGATCGTGTTGCTCTCTTCCACCATACACCAAGTACAAGTGGGAAGAACAATCCAGACATCGCAAAGTCAAACGCCCAAGCAACGGCTCCTAAGATACCTGTTAATCGCATTGCTGAGATATATGCAGCAGCAACTCCGATCACAACTAGAAGCACACGTGCAACCATTAGTCTTTTTACAACTGATGCTTTTGAATCGATCATTTTGTAATAGACGTCATGGGATAGTGCGTTTGCCATAGCAAGAATTAGACCATCAGCAGTTGACATCGCAGCTGCCATTCCTCCAGCAGCAACAAGTCCAGAGATCACATATGGAAGACCGGCAACTTCTGGAGTTGCAAGAACAACCACGTCATCTCTCATGAACCATTCGTTCAACTGTAATATTCCATCCTTGTTAAAGTCAGCGATTGCAACCTGTTTAACTGCCATCCAGTTTTTGACCCACTCAATCTGCATTACATCAGAAATTTTCTTTCCAATAATTGCAGTTGGTAAACTTGGATCCAATAGCTGGATTTTAGATAATGTTGCAAGCATAGGTGCTGATAAGTATAGAAGGCCGATAAAGAACAGCGACCAACCCACAGATCTTCTAGCAGAAGTAACTGATGGAGTTGTAAAGTACCTCATTAAAATATGAGGCAGCGACGCCGTTCCAACCATCATACAAATCGCAAGCGATATATATTGCCACGCAACCACATGACCAGCAGGAACCGCAGAGTGACCTCTAGCAATAGAGCTCAACCCAGCAGGAACACCCGCTGCTTTAACTGCATCTGGTGCGTTTGCAACTAGACCTAACTGAGCTTCAAGCTTAGCAAGTTTTTCAACCTCTTCTCCAAGTTGGAAGTGTGGAATTATTCCAAAGCCACCTTTCCAGCTCATCCAGAAGACCGGTATTAGGTATGCTATAATCAAAACGATATACTGAGCAACTTGTGTCCAGGTAACCGCTCTCATACCACCAAGCATTGAACAAAGTAGAATGCTAACCAAGCCCACCCAAACTCCAACTTCAAATGGAACTGCGAGTGCTCTTGATGCAATTGTTCCGGTTGCGTTAATTTGTGCTGTCACATACGTGAATGATGCAAGCACCAGCACTAACACCGCACAGAAACGCGGAAAGTTACCACCGTATCTAGCTCCCACGAAATCTGGAACTGTATAACATCCAAATTTTCTAAGATATGGAGCAAGTAAGCTTGACACTAGCACGTATCCTCCAGTCCAACCAACTAAGAATGCCATGAAGGTGTATCCACCGAAGTAAATACCTCCTGCCATTGCAACAAAGGATGCACCTGACATCCAGTCCGCTGCCGTTGCCATTCCGTTGAAAACTGTAGGAACTTGTCGACCTGCTAAATAGTAAGCATCAACGTCAACAGTTCGTGATATGATACCAATGATTGCGTATATCAAGATTGTAAAACCAACGAATAAAATTCCGATAGTTTTAGCGTTCATTCCCATTTTCTCAAATACTGCCATCAGCAGCATGAAAGCAATGAAACCTCCCGTATACCATCCGTAGATTTTTGGTAAATCTTGAACGAATTTACTTTTTGCCATTGTTAATCATCCTCCCTGTCTTCGTCAGAGAAACCGTACTCTCTATCGATTTTCTCTTGTCGGTTATTTGACCAGAAGATCATGACTATGAAGGCCAGCATCGAACCCTGTGCCGTCATATAATAACCTAATGGGTAACCGAGAAATTTGACGCTGTTAATATCAGCGGCAAACATGAAGACTACTGTAGAGAAGAAAAACCATAACGACATTGTTATGATCATCAGGCGCTTTGTTGCCTGCCAATGGGCTTCCTGTTTTGGAGTAGCCATTAATTTCCCCCTTATTGTTTAATTGAGCCGAGGGTAATTGAGTTATACTTTGTTGAAAAGATTTAAATTTTATTGAAAATGCTAGGTTTTAAAGGTTTTATATGGGATGGATAAGACGTTAAAACAACTCAAAGGTGCATTCACAGATTTTGCGCTAAATCCTCTTAAAAAATTAATTTTTGGTGAAAAAAAAATTAAAAATTTTGAAGGTTTAAGAAATTTTGTCATGGAAAGATCTGCTTACGTTACTCAAGTAACACTCAATGGATATCTTAGAACAAGAATTGGGGTGACGTTTGTTAAAACTCTTGATGATCAGTCGTTTGTAAACTCTATTGAAATTGCAAAATGGAATATTTATGTGGTTGCCGTTCAAGATTTACTTCTATTCACATTTTCTTTCATTTACAGCAGGGATGGAAGGAACGAGACTAGTAAACTGCATTCATTGTATGAAAATATTTTAATTGAGCAAAGAGAATCTGGTCTTCAGGATGAAATTAAAAATAAAAGCATTGCTGAGTTCAATCAAAGAATTAAAACTATCAATTGGCAAACTTATTTTAAGCAAGAGCCTTTTAAGAAAAGTTGTCAGGCACTTTTTTATTGGACACCTATTGCAGAACATCTAAAGGATTTAGATAAAGAGATAGTATTTAACTCCATGCTCAATCAGTGGAAGAATGTAATTAATGATTTTGCAAAGTTATTTGAGAGTCTAGATGGCGAAATTAGATAAATTTAAACATTATGCAAAAGAAGCACTTGAAGAGGCTTCAAAACGAAAAAAAAAATTACATAAGAAAAAAAATGAAATCGATGGTCCAAAAGGATTAGAGCCAACACGCTACGGTGACTGGGAAAGAAAGGGAATAACCTATGATTTTTAGATGGCTGATATAACTTTTTTAATTGTAACATTTAAAAGTTACAGCGTTATTCATAACTGCTTACAATCTATTCCAAAGGGATATCCAATCGTAGTTGTTGAAAATTCATCTGATGAGAATTTTAAAAAAGAATTAGAAAATTCGTATGAACACTTAGAATGTATATTGAATTATGAAAATCTTGGATATGCGAAAGCAAATAATATTGGACTTGAAAAGGCAAAAACAAAGTATGTTTTTTTACTTAATCCTGATGCAATTTTGAAGAAAGATACGGTTCAATCAATACTTTCTGCAGCTACAGATATTAAAAATTTTGCTCTTCTTGCTCCCGTTATTCAAAATGAACCTAATCCTAATTTTGGTTTTTTTGATGGAGACAATGCTGACAATTTAAAAACAAGTTTAGAAAACAATAGGTACATACAAGTTGATTATATCAAAGGCTTTGCCATGTTTTTTAACATGGAAGAGTTTAGGACGATTGGTTTTTTTGATAAAAATATTTTTATTTATTTGGAGGAAATTGATCTATGCAAAAGATTAAAGGAAAATCAAAAAAATATTTATGTAATTTCTAATGCAACAATCACTCATTATGGAGGAAAATCCCATGATGAGGATGTTAACCATGAAATGGAAGTATCAAGAAATTGGCACTGGATGTGGTCAAGTTTTTATTTTGAAAAGAAGCATAACGGTATCGTTGCTGCTTATCTAAAAACGTTTAAAACTTTTCTATCAGCCCTATTAAAATTTTTAATTATTTTTTTATTAAATAAAAAAAAAGCTTCTTATTATAAGGCAAGATTTTTAGGATTGCTTAATGCTTATCTTTGTAAACCCTCAAGTTATAGACCGAAGGTTTAGTTGCTTACATTAATTTATTTTTCCAAGTTTTAGGTGTTAGCTCGTTATCTATTTCAATATTTATGTGATATTTAAATTCTTTTGCCCCTCTTTTTTTAATGTAATTAAATGTGCTTTTAATTCCATCTTCTAAGGATGTGGTCGTTTTATAATCTAATAGTTTTCTAGCTTTATCAGCAGAGCACGTTGCCTCCCTAACTTCTTGGGGTCTGTCTGGGAAATATTCAGGTTTAAGATTGGATCCTGTTACATTTGAACAAATTTCGGCAACTTTATTAATAGTTACAAATTCTTCATCAGGACCAATATTGATAACTTGTCCAACAACTTCCTTACTATCTAGCATTTTAAGAAGGCAAAAAATGCAATCATCCACATAGGAGAAGCATCTTTTTTGATTTCCATCACCGTAAATTATTGGAGATTTTCCAAGAAGCATTCTATTTAAGAAAATTGACACAACGTTTCTAAAGGGGTCATCGTATTTTTGTTTGGGTCCTATAATATTATGAGGAACTGCAATCACCCATTCTATTTTGTTTAAGTTACATAAAATTTTTAGTGTTTCTTCGCCTGCAACTTTACAAATTCCGTAAGGATCAATTGGCATGGGCTTCATGTCCTCTGTAAATGGAAGTTTTTGTGAACCATAGCGAGCCATGGAAGAGCAATAGATAATACGCTTTACTTTATTGTTAACACCCGCTGCAATTACACTATTGGATGCAACTAAATTATTTTTTGCAATCTCAACAGGGGAAAATACTGAAAGTCCTTCGTGTGCAGTTGCTGCGCAGTGATAAATATATTTAACTCCTTTTGTAATTTTATTTATTTTTTCAAAATCTTGGCAGTCGTACTTATAGAACTCTACTTTTTTATTTACATTTTCAAGATCTCCTCCAAGCAGACTATCAACACCAACAACATGGAAGCCTTTTTGAATTAAATGATCTGCAAGATGTGATCCTAAAAAACCTGCTGCACCCGTGATTAAAACCTTATCCATATGATACGGTTATAGATACTTAAGGGTCTTCTAATATACAACTTAAAAAGTTTATTTATTAAGTCTGTTATCAATTAAACTTTGAACAACCGAAGGATCTGCAAGCGTTGAAGTGTCTCCAAGATTATCAAATTGGTTTTCAGCAACCTTTCTAAGTATTCTTCGCATAATTTTTCCTGATCTTGTCTTTGGAAGTCCAGGAGTAAAGTGAATTAAATCCGGTGTTGCAAGTGGACCGATGATTTTTCTAACTGTTTGTTTTAGTTCCTGTGTTAGAGCATCAGACCCTTCTTCGCCAGCTTTTAAGGTTACATAACAGTACAGTCCTTGTCCCTTTATATCATGTGGGTATCCAACAACCGCAGCCTCAGCAACTTTTGGATGAGAAACAAAAGCACTTTCTATTTCAGCAGTTCCAAGGTTGTGGCCTGATACAATAATTACATCATCAACTCTTCCTGTAATCCAGTAGTATCCATCTTTATCCCGTCTGCATCCATCACCTGTGAAGTAATAGCCATTATGCTGAGAAAAATATGTTTCAATAAAGCGCTGATGATTTCCATAAACAGTTCTCATTTGACCAGGCCATGACTTACTCATACAAAGTCTTCCCTCACACGCACCCTTCAGTTCTTTTCCTTTCTCATCTAAGATTGCTGGAAGAATTCCATAAAAAGGTTTTGTTGCAGATCCAGGCTTAAGATCGATTGCTCCAGGCTGAGGAGAAATTAAAATTCCACCTGTCTCCGTTTGCCACCAGGTATCAACAATTGGACAACGTTTTTCACCAACAACTCTATGATACCAAAGCCATGCCTCAGGATTGATAGGTTCACCAACGGAGCCTAAAAGCCTTAAAGACTTTCTAGATGCCTTTTTAACCATCGCATCACCTTCACGCATTAAAGATCTAAGTGCGGTTGGTGCCGTATAAAAAATAGTTACTTTGTGTTTGTCGCAAACTTTCCAAAATCTACTTGCATCGGGGTAAGTTGGTATTCCTTCAAATACTAAGGTTGTTGCTCCATTAGCAAGTGGTCCGTAGACGATATAACTATGACCAGTGACCCAACCAACATCAGCTGTACACCAATAGATGTCATCATCTTTATAATTAAAAATAAATTGATGAGTCATTGAAGCGTAGACAATGTACCCACCGCTTGTATGTAAAACTCCTTTAGGTTTTCCGGTTGATCCTGATGTGTAAAGAATAAATAAAGGATCTTCAGCATTCATTTCTTCAGGCTCACAAGTTGTCGATGCGTTCCTTATAAGCTCGTGGTACCAAACATCCCTTCCCTCAGACCATCCAATTGCTCCGCCAGTTCTTTTTAATACAACACATTTTTTTATATCAGGACATGATTTTAGTGCTTCATCACAGTTTTTCTTTAGAGGTATAACCTTCTGACCCCTAATACCTTCATCTGCAGTTATTAAATATTCTGACTTACAATCAAGTATTCTGTTTGCAAGAGAGTCTGGAGAAAAACCTCCAAATACTACTGAGTGTACTGCACCAATTCTTGCGCAGGCAAGCATAGAGTAAACAGCCTCAGGTACCATTGGCATATAAATGGTAACCCTGTCTCCTTTTTTAACACCAATATCTTTAAGTCCGTTTGCAAGTTTACAAACCTCCTCACTTAATTCTTGATACGTGATATTTTTGGAAACACTTGGGTCATCGCCTTCAAATATTATTGCAGTGTGGTTTGATTTTTTTGGAAGATGTCTGTCGATACAGTTATAAGATACGTTTAATGTGCCATCGTAAAACCACTTAATAGACACATCATTTGAACTGTATTTAACATCCTTAATTTTTGTATAAGGTTTAATCCAATCAATTCTTTTTCCCTCTTTTTCCCAAAAAGAGTCATTATTTTTTATAGAGTCTTTGTATTTTGCCTCATATGCTTTTTTATCTACATAAGAATTTTTTGCCCAACTTTCTGGAACTTTAAATAATAAATTATTTGATCCCTTTTTAGTTGCTGACTTTACTTTTTTAATTTTTTTAACTTTAGCTTTAACTTTAATTTTTTTTTTTAAAGGTTTAGATTTTTTCTTTTTTTTAGGCATTATGCCTCCCTTATTTTTTTTAAATTCTACCCATCTTAGAAATAATATTCCAGCTTTTTGAATCTATAGGCATTACCGATAATCTGCTTTGTTTAATTAATGGTAAGTGACTAATTTCCTTTGTTTTTTTAATGCTTTCCAGAGTTACTGGTAACTTTAGGTCTTTTTCAAACATCACTTCAACTGCAACAAATCTCTTATCTTTATCTGTTGGATCTAAAAATGCAGCTTTCTTGACCTTAACTAATCCAACTATCTGTCTTTCTTCACCAGAATGATAAAAAAAACAAAGATCAGCAACCTTCATACTCTTAAGGTATTTTGCAGCTTGAAAATTTCTAACCCCATCCCAGATAGTTCCTTTTGTTCCAGCTTTTTTTTGATCCTCGAAAGACCACGTTGATGGTTCTGATTTTAATAACCAATAATTCATAAATTACATTAAAACAGTACGTCTCGTGTCAAAACAAAGCCAAAAAAGTATTGGTAAATAAGCATTTTTAAAAATTTAGTGCTTAACTCCAGCTCCTTTTAAGAAAGGAGCATTCATATCTAAAGGCCACCTTGGTCTTGCCTCAAAATTAAGTTCATCTCTAAAGCCCAGTCTAAATCTTTCAATTCCTGCCCATGCAATCATGGCACCATTATCAGTGCATAGTTCAAAGGGAGGAAAGAAAATACTAAAGTTAAGTTTTTCACTTAATGCTCTTAGATTATTCCTAATACTTTGATTTGCCGCAACTCCTCCAGATACAATAAAATGATTATTTTTTGGTTTATATAATTTTAAAAACTCATGCATGGCATTTGAGCATTTTTTATAAAGTATATCGTTAATAGTTTTTTGAAATGATGCCGCCAAATTTTCTTTAGCTTTTTTATTTTTTATTTTTTTTGAGATTTGCAAAATAGATGTTTTTAATCCTGCAAAGGACATATTGCATCCTGGATTATTAAAAATGGGTTTTGGTAATTTATAAAAATTTGGATCTCCCTTTTCTGCAAGTTTTTCAATTTTTGGTCCACCAGGATAACTGAGGCCAATCATTTTTGCAGTTTTATCAAAAGCTTCACCCAAGGCATCATCGATACTTGTTCCTATCCTTTTATATTTTCCAACACCTTCTGCGATAAGAAACTGAGAATGCCCTCCAGAAATTAAAAGAAGCAGGTATGGAAACTCTATATGTTCAAACATTCTTGGAGTTAGTGCGTGACCTTCGAGATGATTAATTGCAAGAAACGGTTTTTTTAAAAATCCAGCAAGAGTTTTACCAGCACTTAGTCCAACCATTAAACATACAAGAAGGCCTGGTCCTGCTGTTGTTGCAATTCCATCCAGATCTTCAAATTTACATCTTGAGTCAGTCATTGCCTTCTTAATAATAATATCAATTTTTTCTGCATGAGACCTTGCAGCATTTTCAGGGACAACTCCTCCAAACTTTAAATGTTCTTCAACCTGTGAGGATATGACGTTAGAGTGAATGACTGCCTTATTATTTTTTACACTTACAACTGATGCTGCCGTCTCATCACAACTTGTTTCAATACCTAAAAAAATAAGATTATCTTTCATAATTGGCTGTGATTTCCTGTCACTTCCCTAAAAGAAATAATATACATAGAACACTTTTGAAATACGAATGTTACGAAATAGAAAAATTATTATTGGCACAAGAGGTAGTAGATTATCCTTAGCACAAACTGAACATTTTAAAGATGAGTTAATGCTTGCATATCCCTATGTTCAAAAAGAGCAAATAGTTATCAAAGTTATTAAAACATCAGGCGATAAATTTAAGACTCAAAATCTTGGCATGATGGGTGGCAAAGGCTTGTTTGTTAAAGAAATAGAGGAGAGTTTACTTAGAAAAGAAATTGATGTGGCTGTTCATTCTTTAAAAGACATTCCAACTATTTTAACGAAAGGCTTATCCCTTACATGCTTTTTAAAAAGAACTGATGAGCGCGATGTTTTTTTATCTCCAATTGCAAATTCATTTAAAGAACTTAAACCAGGTTCAACTATTGGAACGTCTTCCGTTAGGCGATTTGCACAGCTTAAGCGATTAAGAGAAGATATTAAGATGGTTTCTTTTAGGGGAAACATCGACAGTCGAATTGATAAAATGAAAAATGGTTTAATCGATTCTATAATTCTTTCAGCATCAGGCCTTAAGAGATTAGGATTTCACTCCGATATAAAAGAATATTTTTCAAAAGACACAATTTTACCATCCGCAGGTCAAGGGATTGTAACTATTCAGTGTAGAGATGATGATTTAGAAATAAAAGAAATATTAAAATCTGTTAATGATAAAGAGACAGCAATTCTTGCAAAGACAGAGCGGTCGTTTTTAGATGCTTTAAAAGGAGCGTGCGATACAGCAGTTGGTGCTAATGCTATTATTAATGATGATGGTGATATTTTTCTTCAAGCTGAACTTTTATCTATTGATGGAAAAAAATCTTTTAAAGCTCATAAAACTGGTCCAGTTGAGAAAGCAGATAAAATAGGATTTGATGTTGCAGCTGAAATTTTATCTCAAGCAGGAGAAAACTTTATAGTATCGGAGACAAAACTTGCACATACTATTAACAAAAAGTGATGTTGCGCCATCCTTAGTCCAACGTCTCTCTATTAAAGGCCATAAAGTAAGTTTGTTTCCAATTTTAATTTCAAAAAAAATAAATATACCAATAGTAAATTATAAAAAGTACACCTCTATTATTTTTACAAGCGCAAATGGTGTATTATATCTTCCAACAATAGAGGATGTTCGTCATCTAAAATGTTTTTGTGTTGGAGATCACACAGCAGAAGTTGCAAAACAGAAAGGTTTTATTAATATTTATTCGGCCTCAGGAAACTATAATCAGCTCAAGGAGTTAATATTTAATCTTTGCGAAAGGGATAAAGAAAAGTTTCTTTATGTAAGAGGAGAATTCGTCTCACATGATTTAGAAAAAGATTTTAAACATAATAATTTTTATGTTGAAAGTTTGATAAATTATACAACCGAAGTTAATAAAAATATCGATCCGAAATTAATATCCAGCATTCAAAATAAAGAGATTGATACTATTTTTGTCTATTCTAAAAGAGCAGCCGATCAATTGCATAAAATTATTTTAAATTTTAAACTTTCAGACGGTTTGAAACAATGCGTACTGAATTGTATTAGCATTCCAGTTGCAAATACTTTAAAAAGATTACCTTGGAAAAATATAAAAGTTTTTGATCTTGGAAATGAAGAAATATCATTATCCAACTAAAAGGAGTTTGCGTTGATCATTGATGGTAAAAAATTTGCTAAAGCGTTAAGGGCTAAAATAAAATCTCAAATATTAAAAATTAAAAAAAGAAAAAAACTTATTCCTGGCCTAACTGTAATTTTAGTTGGAGATCATCCTGCAAGTGCAATTTATGTTAAAAACAAACAGCTATCTGCAAAAGAGGTTGGAATGAATTCAAGTGTACTGCGGTTTAAATCTTCAATATCTCAGCAAAAATTAATAACTGTAGTTAAAAAATTAAACAAAAACCCAAGGGTTCATGGAATTTTAATCCAGTTACCCCTTCCAAAACACATTAATTCAAATAGCGTAATTGAAACTATAAATCCCCTAAAAGATGTAGATGGATTTCATGCAACGAATGTTGGAAATTTATCTATTGGAAAAGACTCGTTTGTGCCTTGTACTCCGCTCGGTTGTTATATTTTATTAAAGAGCATTAAGAAAAATCTTTCAGGCTTAAATGCTTTAATTATTGGAAGATCTAATTTGAATGGAAAACCTATGACACAACTTCTTCTAAAAGAAGATTGCACTGTCACGATTGCCCATTCTAAAACTAAAAATCTTAAACACCTTTGCAGACAAGCAGCTATTGTAATTGCAGCTGTTGGCAGAGCTAAACTTGTAAAAGGTGATTGGGTTAAACGAGGAGCAATTGTTATTGATGTTGGAATAAACCGAATAAATTTTAAAGGTTCTTCTAAAATTGTAGGAGATGTTGATTTTGAAAGTGTTAGAAAAAAAGCTTATGCCATTACACCGGTTCCAGGCGGAGTAGGTCCTATGACCATCGCATGCTTATTAAATAATACATTAAAGGCCTATAAAAATATTCATTCTTGAATAATTCCAAGTTCTTTACTTAAAAGTTTTGCACCACCTGCGAGAGATTTCATTTTTTCATAAGCAACATGTTTTGGCAAATTTACCATTCCACAATTTGTGCAGGCATAAAGGTTTTTAGCTTCAACAAATTCTAAAGCTTTCTTTAATGTTTTATAAACCTGTTCAGGAGTTTCTATTTCTTTTGTAGCAACATCAATCGAGCCTACAAGAACATCTTTTCCCTTCAGTAATTTTATTAAATCGATTGGAACTTTTGAGTTTTGACACTCTAAACTGATTTGATTAATTTTGCTTTTTGCAAGTAAAGGAAAGATATTTTCATATTGTCTCCATTCATTACCTAAAGTTTTTTTCCAATTAATATTAGCTTCAATTCCATATCCGTAACAAATATGAACTACTGTTTTACATTTTAGGCCCTGAGCTGCTTTTTCAAGACAACGAATTCCCCAATGTTTTACATCATCAAAAAAAACATTGAATGCAGGTTCATCAAACTGAATATAGTTTACACCAGCTGCCTCAAGTTCTTTTGCTTCTGAATTTAAAATTTCTGCAAATTGTAAAGCAAGTTTTTCTCTACTTTTGTAATAGTCATCATATAAAGTATCAACCATCGTCATTGGCCCAGGAAGGGTATATTTTATTGGAAGCTTAGTCTGAGTTCTTAAATATCTAGCATCATGCACATATACAGGTTTTAATCTTTTAACTTCTTCAAATACGACAGGAACATCTGCATCGTACCTATCTCTAATTCTAACTTTTTTTTTATTTTTAAAATCAACTCCTGATAAATTTTCAATAAATGTTGTTACAAAATGTTGTCTAGTTTGTTCTCCATCTGCAATTATTGAAATTCCGGCTTTTAGTTGCTCTTCAACCGCAATCTTTATTGCTTTTTTTTTTCCTTCAATAAGTTTCTCACCATCAAGAAGCCAAGGAGACCAAAGCTTCTCTGGTTCTGCAAGCCATTCAGGTTTTGGTAAACTTCCAGAAATGCAGGTTTGAATACCAGCCATTTGTAATTTATTTTCTTAACAATCGAGCGTTTTTCTTAATAAAATTTTCAACTCTTTTTTTATTAAAAGTTTTATTTTCTTCAAAGGAAACTCTTTTCATAGAGTAAATACTTCTCTTAGAGGTTCTTGAGATAATTGTAATATTTCCTTTATAAACTTTAAGTTTAACGGATCCTTCAACGCTTCTTCTGTTTGTGTCTATAATTTTTTGAAGTTTATACCTTTCCTTAGAATACCAAAACCCATTATAAATAAGTTCTGCAAATCTTGACATTACCGCATCTTTTGCGTGAGCAGTTGCTTTATCAAGGGTTAAGGACTCAATTGCTCTATGTGCAAAAAGCAAGATAGTTCCACCTGGTGTTTCATAGACACCCCTAGATTTAATCCCAATAAATCTATTTTCCACAAGGTCAACTCTTCCAACTCCATTTTTTCCGCCTACATAATTCAGTTTAGTTAGAATCTGACTTGGAGAATATTTTTTTCCATTAATTGATACTGGGTCTCCGTTTTTAAAACCGATAGTTATAAATGATGAAGTGTTTGGAGCCTTTTCAGGAGAAATAGTTCTCTGAAATATAAATTCAGGTGCCGGCTTTGAAGGGTCTTCAAGAACCTTTCCCTCCGTTGACGTGTGAAATAGATTGTCATCCACTGAAAATGGAGGGGCTCCCTTTTTATCTTTTGGAACAGGAATATTATTTTTTTTTGCATAACGAATTAAATCCGAACGTGATGAAAACTTCCATTCTCTCCAAGGAGCTATAATCTTAATTTTTGGGTTAAAGTAATAATAGGCAAGTTCAAATCTAACTTGATCATTTCCCTTTCCCGTAGATCCATGAGATACTGCATCAGCTCTAAATTGTTTTGCAATTTGAATCTGTCTTTTAGCAATGAGCGGTCTTGCAATGGAAGTTCCAAGTAAATAAATACCCTCATAAAGGGCATTACCCCTTATCATTGGAAATATATAATCTTTTACAAAAATATCTTTTAGATTTTCTATTATAACTTTTTTAACACCTAATCTTTTTGCATTTTTAAGAATTTTTTTTCTATCAATTTCTTGTCCAAGATCAGCTGTATATGCAATGACCTCGGCTTTATAATTTTCTTGAAGCCACCGTAAGATAACTGATGTGTCTAGTCCACCAGAGTATGCTAAAACAATTTTTTTAATTTTTTTCATTTAGAAAAATTACATCTTTTTTTTGCAGCTTCATAAGCATCAGAAAAACCCGCAAGAGAAAAAGTATCTTCAGTTTTTGTACCCTTGTTAGATACTCCTTGAATTTTTAAAGTTGATCCCTTTTTCATTGAATTTACTAGTTCAATTTCTTCAGCATTACTTAAGAGCCAGGCAAAGTTATCATCGGGTTCAAGATCATATTCTTTTTTATTAATGGAAACGACCACAGGAAAATTAGGTTTGTAGGTGTATCCACTTGTAACACTTACTTCATTCATGACCTTGTCCGTTGATCTAAAACTTACAAATAGCCTAGCCTCAGCTCTATTTATATTTTTCGGAGTTTGTCCAACAGGACTTGATACCGCAAAACAAACCAGCTGTTTATCTATAAGAGAATTTCTAGCGGACCAGTTTTTATATTGCCCGTCAGTCTTTACTTGACCATACGATACTTTTGTAAATGTAAGTAAAATAATTATAAAAAAAATTTTTTTTAAAAATTCCATGAATCTAAATTAATAATAATTCTTAGATGTTTAAAACTAAATTATTTATTTTAATTACATTTTAATTCTTCTATACAAATTATGGTTTTTATGTTCAAAAGCTTTGATTAGAGCAATTTTTAAAGAATATCTTATGAGTTCTGAAATTAGGGTTAGTATACCAAACTCGTTAAATGAGTATTGGATGCCGTTTACGTCAAATCGAGATTTTAAATCAAATCCAAGATTAATCACTGAGGCAAAAGGCGTATACTTTAAGGATCATTTAGGAAGAAGCCAAATAGATGCTAGTTCAGGTCTATTTTGCAACCCTTTGGGCCATGGAAGAAAAGAAATTATAAAAGCAATTACTGATCAGTTAGAAAAATTAGATTTTTGCCAACCATTCCAACAAGGTTTTGGAGGATCATTTGAACTTGCAACAAAAATTTCAAGACACACTCCAGGAAATTTAAATAAAATTTTTTATACCATTTGTGGATCTACTGCAGTTGAGACTGCAATCAAAATTGGAATTGCGTACCATAAAGCAAAAGGACATGGTCATCGTTACCGTTTTGTAGGAAGAGAAAAAGCTTATCACGGTATGAACATAGGAGCCACAACACTTGGAGGCATGATTAACAATATAAAAACATTTTCAAGTGTATTAATGCCGGGTGTTTTACACATGAGACATACTATGTTGCCAGAACACAAGTTTGTTAAAGGTCAGCCAGAAACAGGCGCAGAACTCGCAGATGACCTTGAACGTTTTGCAATTAATTTTGGAGCTGAAAATATTGCAGCATGTATTGTTGAACCTATCTCAGGTTCAGTTGGAACTTTAGTACCACCAAAAGGATACTTACAAAGGTTAAGACAAATTTGCGATAAACATGGAATCCTACTTATATTCGATGAAGTAATTACTGGATGGGGAAGAACAGGTTCTTCATTTGCAGCAGTTGAATATGGAGTAACTCCAGACATAATGACTATGGCAAAAGCAACAACGAACGGTATTGTGCCAATGGGAGTTGTTGCCGTCAAAGAGGAAATTTATGATACCATTACTCAATCCTCACCGGATGGTGCAATAGAATTTTTTCACGGTTACACTTATTCTGGAATACCGATTGCTGTAGCCGCAGCTCTTGCAGTGCAAGATATTTTTGAGAAGGAAGATATTTTTGCCAGAGCAAAAAAACTTTCACCATATTTTCTAGATGGTCTTTTTTCTCTTAAAGATATTTCGGTAATAGATAATATAAGAGGATATGGAATGATGGGCGGCATAGATATTAGACCTAAAGATAGGCCAGGTAAGGCTGGATTGCAATGTTTCAAAGCTTGTTATGATGTTGGTGTTAACTTTAAGGCTACAGGAGATTGTTTAATTGTAGCCCCACCGTTTGTATGTGAGAAAAAACACATCGATGAAATTATTGAAAAAATGAGAAAGGGAATTACGGCTTACTCGAAGCACAACTAAGTTTTAAGGACAAGGATTAGAATAAATTAGCTGAATTTTATTTATTTCTTTTATGAGCTCTTCTGTAAGATTTAAATTAATAGCATCAATATCAAGTTTGAGTTGATCCATACTAGTGGCACCAATAATTGTTGAGACTACAAATTTTTGAATAGTACAAAATTTTATTGCCATATGCACAGGTTCAATCTTGTTTTTTTTTGCAAGATTAAAATATGCTTTTACAGCAGGCTCTGCATTTAAAGTTCTATATCTGTCAAATCTATCACCAAATAAAACATCTCTACTTCCAGCAGGTCTTTTCCCATCAAGATATTTTCCAGTTAATGATCCCCCACCAAGTGGAGAGTAGGCAAGTAAACCAATTTTTTCTCTAATAGAGATTTCAGATAATCCAACTTCATAACTTCTATTTAAAAGATTGTAAGGATTTTGAATGGTTATGGGTTTTGCAAGGTTATGCTTTTCAGCAAGTTTGATATATTCGCTTACACCCCAGGCGGTTTCATTAGAAAGACCATAGTATCTAATTTTACCAGATTTTATTAAATCACTCATAGCTTCCATGGTCTCAAGAACTGGGATTACATCACTAGTTTCAGTATGTTCATACTCAAGTCCACTAAATACATTGAAAGGCCTGTCTGGCCAATGAAGTTGATAAATATCAATGTAATCTGTTTGAAGATTTTTAAGACTATTATCAATTGCATAGTTAATTTGTTTTTTACTAAGTCTTGTTTGTTTTTCATTAAGTCTAAACCAACTCATAGGTGATCTTCCAACAACCTTATCAGCTAGAATTATTTTTTTCCTAAGACCAGTTTTTTTAAACCAATTTCCTATAATTCTATTGGTTGAACCACATGTCTCTTTTTTTGGAGGAATAGAATAAAGTTCAGCGGTATCAAAAAAATTGATATTTTGATCAATTGCATAATTCATCTGATCAAAAGCCTCTAATTCAGTGTTTTGCTCTCCCCAAGTCATTGTTCCAAGGCATAGTTCACTAACCTTTAAATCTGTTCCAAAAATTTTATTAAATTTCATATAGATAAAAATATGACTTAAATGTTACATTTTTGCTTCTTCTTGAAATTACCAAAGTTTGATATTACTTTAATATCAAACAACTTATAGGAAAAATTAATGAGCATAAGAAATCAATTTGATCAAGTAAGATCTACGACACGTGTAGAGTCGAGTGCCATAGATCAAGGCCTTCGATCCTACATGCTCAATATTTACAACTACATGGCATCAGGTGTTTTGGTGACAGGTATTGTTGCGTTATTACTTTTTAAATATTCAGTCGTAGTTAATGATGCTGGGTCCATCGTTGGATACACTGCACTTGGAAAGGCAATTTATAATTCTGCTTTGATGTGGGTTATAGCTCTTGCTCCACTTGCAATCGTTTTCTACATGAGTTTCGGATTTCAGAAAATGAGCACAGCCAGAGCTCAAACTTTATTCTGGGTGTTTGCAGTATTGATGGGAGCATCTTTGTCTTCAATTTTTATTGCATTTACAGGCTTAAGTATTGCAAGAGTATTCTTTGTTGCTGCGGGTACATTTGCTGCAATGAGTTTATACGGATACACAACAAAAAGAGATTTAACTAAGCTCGGATCGTTTTTGATTATGGGTTTAATTGGAATCATTATTGCGATGCTTGTAAATATTTTCTTAAAGTCATCTCAGCTTGATTTTATTGTATCAGTACTTGGAGTGTTAATTTTTATTGGATTAACAGCATACGATACTCAAAAAATCAAAGATATGTATTTCATGGTCGGAAGAGGGTCAGAAGCAATTGGTAAGCTTTCAGTAATGGCAGCTCTTACATTGTACTTAGATTTTATAAATTTATTTACAATGCTTCTTCAACTCTTTGGTCAACGAAGAGACTAAATAAAATTCTGTGTAGCCCCTTACTTGGGGCTACACTAAACAAAATCTAATTTTAATTTTTTCTAACGTAGAATACAAAAATTAACGCTGTAAAATACATTACCAAAGCATAAGTAGCTGTGGGAATTATATATACGATTTCGTTGAAAATTTGTGTTGCAACAAAAACTGCAAGAGTTCCATTTTGTAATCCACACTCTATTGCAATGCATCTCGCCTGTTCAATTCCAGAGGCAAAAATTTTTCCCATGTAGTAGGCTATAATCATAATAATTACATTTAATAACAGAACAATTAAGCCAGACTGTGCTAAGTAGGAGAAAATATTTTTTCCCTCTTCAACCCAGATTGCTGCAAAAACTATTAGAAATAACCCTGCAGTTATTTTATCTACTAATGGAATTTTTGAAGTTATAAAATTATAAGCAAAAGTTCTTACAATCATTCCTAAAATTACTGGGACAATAACAACTAGTGCCATTTTAACTGATATATTTGCCATATTAATTTCTTTAGAAATATTTTTGATGCCTAAAAAATCTGCAGATTGAAAAATAATAAGTGGTACCGAAATTATACTTATTAAACTAATTATCGCAGTCAGCGAGATTGATAATGCAACATCTCCTTTTGCAAATTTTGTCATTATATTAGATGTTACTCCACCAGGGGCAGCCGCAATTATCATTACCCCTAAAGCTATTTCTTTAGGAACTTTGAGAAGTATTATTAAAACAAAAGCTATAACTGGAAGAATTATTAGCTGACAAATACTCCCTAAAATAAAATCCTTTGGATTTTTTAGGACTCTTAAAAAATCATTTTTAGTTAACCCGAGACCTAACCCAAACATAATTAAAGCCAAAGCTATTGGTGCAATTTTGGTTACAATTTCCATGTTTTATTTATAGTTTCCTGAACATCTTTTTGAACAATATTTAACGTTATTCCAATTTAACTTCCATTTCTTTCGCCACGTAAATTCTCGATTACACTTTAGACAAATTTTAATTGGTAAATTAAATTTTTTTATCAATTTTTACTTAATAACTTTTAAGTGCTTAATTTTTTGTTTAGAGGAAATAATTTTTATTAGTAAGGACAAATTATTTGATGATTTTATTATAATTCCAGAAGAGTCTTGAAGCATATACTTATTTTGATCTTTGCTTTGTAGTTTTTTTACAATTTGAAAAAGTGGTCGTTCAGTTGCTTTTCTATAAATTTCAAAACTTACAATATTTTTTCCCATGTAAATTCCATAATCTTTCCATTCTCCCATAGAGACCATTCTTGCGTATAAATTAAGAATTTCTTGTAATTCTTTTTTGTTAAAGAAAGTTTCTACGGAAAGATTAGCATTTTTAATTAGCTCTAGTTTAATCATTGGTTTCTATGTTTTTTAATTAGGGATATCTGAAGAATAGCAAATACCAGTGTTATTGGAATAATTCCAAAAACTTTAAATTGTACCCAGAAATTTTCTGATTGGGTTCTCCAAATAAGTTCATTTAAAATTGCAAGAAATACAAAAAAATAAATCCATCTATCATTAAGTTCTTTCCATCCATTATCTGTCATTTGAATAGAGCTTTGGAGTAAGTTTTTAAGTAGATTTTTTTTTAAAATAATTTTTCCAAAAATTAGAATTGAAGCTAGCAGAAGATTAATGATAGTTGGTTTCATATAAAAAAAAATTTTATTGTCAGAAATAACCGTTAGTCCTCCAAATACAGATACAAGAATTGCACCTAAAATTGGTATCATTGGGATTTTTTTTTCAAGCCAATACATCAAAACAACCGATACAACAGTTGCAACGATCAAAGGGATAATTGCTTGCATCATTCCATATTGTTTATAAAAATAGAAAAAAATGACCAAAGGTCCTAAATCTAAAAAAAACTTTGTTAAATTTTTATTCATTTATTTATGTATAACTTTTATTCTTCAATTATTTTACTTAAATTTATCTTTAGCAAAAGAATTTAAGTTTGACATCCGTACCTATGGCTTCAATGTCATGGATATCACATACAATGTAGATGAAAAAAAAAACAATAATATTTATTTTAATATGGAAAGCGTAGGTATTGTTGGTTTTTTTGTTAAAGTTTTTTCTAAAGCCAGTGTTGAATATGGATCTAATAAAAATATTTGGAATTATAGTTATTTTTACGAAAAACCATCCTCTAAAAAAAGTAGAACAACAAATGTAAAATTTTCAAATCAAAAAGTAATTGAACGATCCACCACTCCTTCATTGACTTCTGATACTAGAATAGTGTCGTATAAAAAAACAGACTTTGAAGGAGTAGTAGATCCTGTTACAGCAGTTAAAAAACTCTTTTATTTAGAAAAACAGAATTTTAATTGCAATAATACAATTAAAACTTTTGATGGCATTCGTTTTTTTAATCTAGTGATGAAGGATGATAAAGAAACATTAGATTTTGATACAACTTTTTCTAAGTTTAAAGGAAAACTAAATAAATGTTCAATCACTTACCAACCGATTTCTGGACACGTTCCTGGGGATAAAGATTCCCCAGATAGATTTCGAGTTGAAGTATATTTTGGAAATGTTGGTGACCATTTTTTTCCGGTATATGCAACTACAAAAGGCAAAAAAGATGTGAGATTGAAGATGTATTTAACATCTATTGATTGAGGCATTGAACTTTAATAAAGAATACATATCTAAAAATTGATGTTTGAAAAAAAAATCAACAAAGCCAAGTTTGCTGTAGGCGAAGTAGTAAAGCACAGATTATTTGATTTTAGAGGTGTGATTTATGATGTTGATTTTGAATTTAATAATTCTGAAGAATGGTATCAGGCTATTCCAAAATCAATTCGTCCAAGAAAAGATCAACCATTTTATCATCTGTTAGCCGAAAACGATGACATTACGTACGAAGCATATGTGTCTGAGCAAAATTTACTTCCAGATGATGCAGCTGAGCCTTTAAGACACCCTTTGGTTAATCAAATTTTTAAGGGAAAAAAAGGAAATATTTATATTAAACAGTATAATTAGTCCTTAATTTTACTGCCTTAATTAAAACAATTTTACTTCAAAAGTTAGACAGATTGAATTGTTACGTTATGTGTGATGCCTAACTGAGCATTCTTAATCCCTAATCTCCCTTAGTCTCAGTTAGGCAACTTCAAATTTTTATATCTCTGTAGTACAAAAGGTTAATGTTTGGTCTACAAAATCCAAAAACTTTTTTTAACTTTTCATCATCAAATATTTTTTGGTTAAAAGTTATCTTTCTTTTAACCGCAATCGTAGGTCTGTTTTTTGCCCTAATTATTTCTCCTAAAGATTATCTTCAGCAAGATGCTGTTCGGATAATGTATGTGCACGTTCCATCGTCATGGATTTCTCTTTTTATTTTTGCAGTTATCGGTTTTTCAAGTTTTTTAAGTTTAATTTTTAAAATCAGAGTTTTTAGTGTGTATGCAAAAAGCCTTGCGCCCATTGGGTTGGTTTTTGCTTTTATTTCTCTTTCAACTGGTTCGTTGTGGGGATATCCAACGTGGGGAACGTTCTGGACATGGGATGCTAGACTAACCTCTATGATGATACTTTTTTTTACTTATGTGCTTTATGTTGTGTTGTGGAGGTGGATTGAAGATTACTTTCTAGCAGAAAAAATTACTAATATTATTGGAATCCTTGGTTGTATTAATCTACCAATTATTAGGTATTCTGTAGACTGGTGGAATACACTTCACCAACCATCAAGCATTACCATAAGTTCAGCCCCAACCATTCACGCATCTATGCTATTTCCTTTACTTCTAATGTTTTTTAGTTTTTGCATTTTGTCGCTACTTATTTTCTTGCTGCGATATAAATATGAAATTATAAGTTTTAGAAATAAGTTTAATGATTGAAATTTTAAATATAAATTTAGTTTGGTTGTTTGTTATAGCATCTTATCTAATCACATTTTCCTCACTTGCTTTTCTTTACTTTAGATCAGTTAAAAAGCTTTCAGCAATTACATATGTAGAAGTATCAAAAGAAGAAGACATAAAAAGATTTTCTAAAACTAGCATACAAAAAATATAATAAATCTTAAGCTTCTTTAGCTCATTAAGTCCTATATAATAATTACATTCATTTTGATTAACTACATCTATGTTTTCAAAATCAGTACAGAACAGATTGAAATTATTCTCTGTAGTTGGAATTATAGTTTTAATTTTAGTTTTATTTATACAAATTCAGCTTTCAAAAAATATTGTCTATTTTTATTCACCAAAAGACATAAAACAAATTCAAAATCTCCCAAAGGATAAAATTAGACTTGGAGGTATTGTTAAAGAAAGATCTCTAAAAAAAATTGAAAACGATTATAGCTTTATACTAACCGACAGATCTAATGATATTACTGTTAGTTATAAAGGAATATTACCAAGTTTATTTGTTGAGGGAAAAAGTGCAGTTATTGAAGGTTCATTAAAAGATAAAAATTTTTTTATAGCAGATACTATTCTTGCAAAGCATGATGAGAATTATATGCCTCCAGAAGTTGCAAATGCTTTAAAAAAAAATACTAAATGATTGGAACTTTTGGAAATAGCTCTTTAATAATTGCTTTACTATTAAATTTTTATTTACTTTTTAGTTATTCGTTAAATTTTTTTAAAAAAAAAAATAATTTTCAGAAAGTTAGATATTTAAATTTTTTAGTTACTGTATTTGTTTTTTTAGCGTTTATTCTTTTACTGTGGTCTTTTGCAATATCTGATTTTTCAAATACTGCAGTTTATCAAAACTCTCATAGTCAAAAGCCATTATTTTATAAAATTTCGGGTTCATGGGGAAATCATGAAGGAAGTATGGTCTTATTTATCTTAATCCTTGCTATATTTTCATCGTTGTTTTCTTTTTCAGGAGTTAGAGACAATTTGAAGTATCTAACCATTTTTTTTCAAAACATTTTAATTTTATTTTTTTTAATTTTTTTAATTTTTACATCCAATCCTTTTGATGTGATACGACCAACACCAGCTGAGGGATTGGGTTTAAATCCAATACTTCAAGATCCTTTGCTTTCAATTCATCCTCCATTTCTTTACGTAGGTTACGTTGGATTTTCGATTATTTTTAGTTTTGCTTTAGCAGGTTTGTATCTTGAAGAATTTACTAAGTTATGGAGTAAGCAGGCATCATTATGGATTGTTATTGCATGGACATTTTTAACTGTTGGTATTGGACTTGGATCTATTTGGGCTTACTATGAGTTGGGTTGGGGTGGGTTTTGGTTTTGGGATCCAGTTGAAAACGCATCTTTAGTACCCTGGTTGGCGTCGACTGCTCTTTTACATTCAAACATTACATCTATGAAAACAGAAAAATTTTTCTCCTGGACAGCATTGCTTGCAATATTAACGTTTACAACAAGTTTGCTTGGAACCTTTTTGGTTCGTTCAGGCATTTTAAATTCAGTTCATGCCTTTGCAAACGATCCTGATAGAGGTTTGTATATTTTAGCCGTCATTATGATTATTAGTTTTTTTGCTTTTTTAATTTTCATTCTAAAATTTCCAAAGAGTCCAATGCCTAACGTTTTAATATTTTGGTCAAGGGGTAGCTTCATATTAATAAACAATTGTTTTATGATTTTCTTTTTAGTCGTTGTTATGGTTGGAACTCTTTATCCAATTTTTCTTGATGCTTTATTTGAAAAAAGTATTTCCGTAGGTCCAAATTATTATAATGCTTTGCTTGCGCCATTTGTGATTGTGCTTTTATGGTTTATGGCACATGGACCCTTATTAGAGTGGTATAAATTTAATAAACAATCTTTAATTAAAGCAATTCTACAAATCTCTTTTTTAACATTAGTATCCTCAATAATAATTTTTTTTTATTTAAAAGATTTTTCTTTACTCTTATTTTTAGGAGTTTTTTTCTCTATCTATTTAATTATTGCAGTAATTATCGATGTGTTTAAACAGAAAATTATTTCTAAAAACTTAGCAAGAAATATTTCTCATTTTGGTTTTGGTATCTTAGTTTTTTCTATTTTTATAAATGCTTATCTATCTAAAGAAATTAATGTTCCAATCAAAGTGGGTCAAACCATAAAGCAAAATGCAATTGAAATACAATTTAAAAATATTCTAAAATCTCAAGGGAAAAATTTTGAGGAAATAATTGGAAATTTTTTAATAAAAGATGGAACAAGAGCTTTTGAGCTTTCCCCATCACTTAGAAAGTATCTTCAACCAGTCCAGGTAACATCAGAGACCAGTATAAAAAGTACTTTGTTTGGGGATTATTATCTTGCAATAAATTTATCAGAGTTTGAAGGTGATAAAATAATGATTAGATTTTACCATAAGCCTTTGATGCTATGGATCTGGATATCGATTTCATTAATTATTTTTGGTGGTTTGATTAGAATATTTAGGAAGCAGAATGAGTCATAAAATAAGAATTATAATTTTAAGTATATTATTAATCTTAATTTTTTTATTTTTTTATAAAGTTTTACTCTCAGAAAAAACCTATCAACCAAGATCTATGATTGGAAAATCTGTTCCAGAATTTTCCATGGAAAACTTTAAAGATATAAACAGAAGGATTACCAATCAAGATTTTAGCACAAAAGAGATTGTAGTTTTAAATTTTTGGGCTTCTTGGTGTGTGCCTTGTAGAATTGAACATCCCATGCTTAATGAGTTAAAGAAAAAATATAAATTATTTTTAGTTGGCATAAACTACAAGGATAATGCATCTAATGCTAAAAAATTTCTTAATGAACTAGGAGATCCATTTGATGCTATTGGATCTGATTCTAAAGGAGAAGTTGCTATTCATTTTGGTGCTTACGGTATTCCAGAAACATATGTTATTAAAAAAAATAAAATAGTTTTTAGACATATTGGGCCGTTAAATCAGGATGTTGTTAAAGCAATAGTTGCCTTAAAGTAATGATAAAAAAAGTTTTATTTATTTTATTTTTTTCTCTTTTGGCTACCAAATTTTCTTTTGGAAATGATGAATTAAAAAATAAGATTTATAAAAATTTGCGCTGTATTGTTTGTCAGGGTCAAAATGTTTACGAATCTAATTCCGATTTTGCAGTGGACCTAAAAAAACTTGTTGAAAAAAAACTAAGCAATGGCGAAACTGAACAACAAATTTATGATTATTTAACTTCTAGATATGGTGAGTGGATTGTAATGACACCAAAACTGAACGCATCCAATGCTATGCTTTGGGTAATTCCTGTAGGTATTTTTTTAATAGGTTTAATAATCATTTCAAAAATTATTAGGAAAAGTAAAATAAATTCTTAAAAAATACTTTTTTTCGTAGTTGCATTTCCTTAAATTTTAATAAATAAAGGCCTTATTAATGAATTTAAAGACAAAATTTATATTAGTAATTTTAAGTGTAACTTTTTTCAGCAAAATCTCATTTGCTGAAACAGGTCCTTGGACTTTATCGTTTGGAAATTTCGACTTTAGCGATAAAGGAAAAAACGCATCCTTAGTTGAAGTAGATTATGGTTTTAAAGATAAACTTTTTTCTTCTCCAATAGGAGATGTAAAACCAGTAGCCGGTTTTTTTGCAACTGAAAAAAGTGCAGTCTATGGTTTCACTGGATTTAAAATTGACTATCAACTTTTTGATAATTTATTAACTATAACTCCAAGCTTTACTCCTGGGCTTTATCATAAAGGTGATGGAAAAGATCTTGGACACACTGTTGAATTCAAGTCCCAAGTACGAGCAGGCTTTAATTTTAGCAAAGATAGTTTTATAGGAGCAGCTTACAATCATTTATCTAATGCAAGTCTAGGAAGTAAAAATCCTGGAGCAAATAGCTACACGATAAATCTTCAAACAAGATTCTAATATCCTCAATGTCCATAGCTAAATGCTATAACGTTGATGATTTTAGAAAATTTGCAAAAAAGAGATTACCTTCCCCAATTTTTCACTATATCGACGGCGGAGCAGATGATGAAGTAACCCTTAAGAGAAATACGGATTCATTTAATAAATGTGATCTTATTCCAAACGTTTTAAGAGATGTAAGTAGCATTGATACTTCAACCACAGTTTTTGGGCAAAAAATTAACATGCCCTTATTTCTTGCTCCAACTGCGATGCATCGACTTTACCATCATGACGGAGAAAGGGGTTCATCAAAAGCTGCAGAAAAATTTGGAACTTTTTTCAGTATGTCAACTATGTCAACGACAAGTATTGAGGCCATCGGAAATCACACAGGAGGGCCTAAATTGTTCCAGCTGTATATTCATAAAGATAAAAGTTTAACAGATGATTTAATTGAAAGGTGTAAGCGAGCAGGGTTTAAAGCTATGTGTCTTACCGTTGACACGATTGTTGCAGGAAACAGAGAAAGGGATAGGCGAACTGGTTTTACAACACCGCCAAAACTTACTCTTTCTAGTCTTTTAAGTTTTGCGTTACATCCATCATGGAGTTTAAATTATTTTTTGCATGAAAAATTTAAGCTAGCAAATCTTGCTCATACTCAAAAAAATGGTCAGTCTATTGAGACATCTATTATTGATTATATTAACTCTCAGTTTGACCCAAGAATGAATTGGAAAGACGCGGAGTACGCAGTTAAAAAATGGAACGGACCTTTCGCTATTAAAGGAGTGGTTTCAGTTGAGGATGCAAAAAAAGCAATCGATATTGGAGCTACTGCCATTATGATATCCAATCATGGCGGAAGACAATTGGATGCATCACTGTCTCCATTTGATATTTTACCAAGAATAGCTGATGCGGTTGGAGATAAGATTGAAATTATTTTAGATGGCGGAATAAGACGTGGAACTCATGTTCTTAAAGCATTAGCCTTAGGTGCAAAAGCCTGTTCATTTGGAAAAGGATATCTTTATGCTCTATCTGCAGCAGGTCAAAAGGGCGTAGAAGCCGTTTTAAAAATTATGTATGACGAGATTTATAGAAATATGACTTTGATGGGTTGCAGATCAATTAAAGAGATTACCAAGGACAAAGTTCTGTTTAGATAATTATGAAACTAGCAAATAGCATTTCAAAACTTGGAATAGAAAATGCATTTGTAGTACTTGCAAAAGCGAAAGCATTAGAATCTCAAGGAAAAGAAATAATTAATCTTGGGATAGGCCAGCCAGATTTTAAAACTCCAAAACATATTGTTGAAGCTGCAAAAAAAGCTCTTGATGATGGTCATCACGGGTACACTCCAGCAAATGGACTATTAGAGTTAAGAGAGGGAGTATCTCGTCACGTTAAAAGATTATATGGAGCAAATATTGATGCATCTAGGGTTGTCATTATGCCAGGTGGTAAGCCGACTATGTTTTTTTCTATACTAATGTTTGGAGAAAAGGGATCAGAAATTATTTATCCAGAACCAGGTTTTCCAATTTATGAGTCTATGATTAATTATTCAGGCGCAAAAGCTGTTCCAATGTGTTTAAAAGAGGAACATAATTATTCTTTTAAAGCTGAAGAGGTTTTAAAGTTAATCAACGAACGTACACGATTACTTATTGTTAATAATCCTCAAAATCCGACAGGAGGCTTAATAGAAAAAGAACAAATTGATGCCCTCGTTAAGGGATTAAAAAAATTTCCGGATGTTACGATTTTAAGTGACGAAATTTATAGTAGACAAATTTATGATGGAAAAAAAATGCCTTCGTTTTTACATTATCCTGAATTATTTGATCGTTTAATAATTCTTGATGGCTGGAGCAAAACGTATGCAATGACGGGCTGGAGAATGGGATGGAGTATATGGCCTCAGAAAATTGTAGATGAAGTAATAAAACTTTGCATCAATGATCATTCATGCCCTGCTGCTGCAAGTCAGATAGCCGCTTTAGCTGCGTTAGACGGATCTCATGATTTTTTAGATGAAATGATGAAAGAGTTTTCAAGAAGAAGGAAACTCATTGTAAGTGGATTAAATAGTATCAGAGGAATTAAGTGCAACAATCCTGGCGGTGCTTTTTATGTTTTTCCAAATATAAGTGGTACAGGAATGGATGGTGCAACATTTTCGGATAAATGTTTATACGAAGCTGGGGTTGCAATTATTCCTGGTACTAGCTTTGGAAAGTCAGCAAAAAATTATGTTAGGTTTAGTTTTGCAAATTCTTATGAAAACATTGAGAAAGCATTAGAAAAAATAAAAAAAATCGTCTGAAATATCTTTGTTATCCTAGTCGCATTTCCTATATATATTTCATATTGTAATAGAGATTTATGACTACTTTACTAATGCCAGAGGTCGATCAAAGGGTTCTTTTTGATAAAGAAAAAATAGTTTCTGACCTAAAAAAATTTACGAATTCTAATAATATTATTTCAGACTCCGAGGGAGTCACACCTTACGAAACTGATGCACTAAGCGCTTACAAGCAAAAGCCGATGATTGTAGTTTTGCCAGAAAATACTGAAGAAGTGAGCGATATTCTTAAGTATTGTAACGAAAATAATATTAAAGTTGTTCCACGAGGAGCTGGTACAGGATTATCCGGAGGAGCTCTGCCATTAAAGGATTGTGTTCTTTTAAGTCTCACTAAATTTAAAAAAATTTTAGAGGTTGATTATGAAAACAGATGCGTAGTTACGCAGCCTGGAGTTACAAATTTATCAATTACTAAGGCAGTAGAAGATCGAGGCTTTTACTACGCACCAGATCCTTCGAGCCAGATTGCATGTTCCATAGGCGGAAATATTGCAGAAAATTCTGGAGGTGTTCATTGTTTAAAATATGGAATGACAACAAACAATGTTCTTGGAGTTGAAATCGTTTTGATGGATGGAACGATTTTGCGATTTGGTGGAAAAAAAATTGAATCCGAAGGTTATGATTTGCTAGGTTTGATTACGGGATCTGAAGGACTTCTTGGAGTACTTACCGAAGTTACGGTTAAAATTTTAAAAAAACCTCAAAGTGTTAAAGCTTTGTTGTTAGGATTTGACAGCATAGAAGAAGCTGGCAAAACGGTTTCAGATATTATTTCAGGCGGCGTTATACCTGCTGCTATGGAAATTATGGACAAACCCCTAATCAAAGCAACCAACGATTATTCAAAAGCTGGATACCCTCTAGATGTTGAAGCAATTTTAATAGTTGAACTTGACGGTACCGAGAGTGAGGTTGGAGTTTTAATAACAAAAGTTGAGCAAATTGCTCAAAAAAATAAAGTTAAATATTTAAGAGCGAGTAAAGATGATGAGGAACGATTAAGGTTTTGGCTTGGAAGAAAAGCTGCCTTTCCTGCAATTGGAGATATGTCTCCAGACTATCTGTGTATGGATGGGGTAATTCCAAGAAAAAAACTTCCAGAAGTTTTAAAAGAAATTAACAAACTATCAAAGAAATATAACCTTCGTGTTGCAAACTGTTTTCATGCAGGTGATGGAAATTTACATCCATTAATTATGTTTGACTCCAACATACCAGCAGAGTTGAAAAAAGCTGAGGATTTTGGAGCTGATATTTTAAAACTATGTGTTCAGTCCGGCGGAGTGTTAAGTGGAGAACATGGTATTGGAATAGAAAAAAGAGAACTAATGTGTGAAATGTTTAACAATGAAGATATTCAACAACAACTAAGTATTAAAAAAGCGTTTGATGAGAAATCACTTTTAAATCCAGGAAAAGTTTATCCAATTCTTCACAGGTGTGCAGAGGGAGGAAAAATGCACGTAAAGACAGGAGAAGAAAAGTTTAAAGATATTCCAAGATTTTAATGTCAGAAGTTTACTCGCCCACAAGCGAACAGGATGTACAAACATTTGTACATTCTTGTTTTTTAGAAGGAAGTCCAATTGAAGTGATGGGTTTTGGATCTAAGGCAATTGGAAGGGAAATACAATGTTCAAAAACATTAAAACTTCAAAAGCTTGATGGAATTATTGAATATTTTCCAGATGAACTTTACATCAAAGTAAAACCAGGAACTTCTTTAGAGTTAATAGAAAATACGCTTGAACAAAAAAACCAAGAATTATCTTTTGAACCGTCAGATCTAGGATATCTCTATAAAGGTAAAAGCTTAAAGGGATCTGCCGGTGCTGCAGTTGCATGCAACCTTTCTGGTTCAAGAAGATTTAAAGCTGGCGCTCTTCGAGATCATCTCTTAGGTTTTAGGGCGGTTAATGGAAAAGGAGAAGTAATAAAATCAGGAGGAAGCGTAGTTAAAAATGTTACTGGATATGATGTTAGTAAATTAATCTCGGGATCCTACGGAACGCTTGGAGTAATCACAGAAATCATTTTTAAAGTTCAACCCAGGTATGATGAGAGTCAAACCCTTATAATATACGATTTAAATCTTAAAAAAGCGTTAAACGTTTTTTCTCAATCAATGCAAACATCCTACGAAATATCTGGAGCCTGCTATTATCCTGAAGGTATGGCAAGCTTTTTTACATTAAATGATATTGACACTAACTCATCTATTACTGCACTTCGTGTAGAGGGACCAAAAATTTCAGTATCAGAAAGAATTAAAAGTTTAAAAAAATTATTTTCAGACCATCAAAACATTTTTGTGCTTGAAAATTATCAATCAAGAATTTTTTGGAAAAGTACATCGGACATTAGTTTCTTTAATAACTCAGAAAATACAGTTGTTAAAATTTCACTACCTCCAGTTTTTACTGAGGAATTTTTACAACAGTTTACGAATGAGGATATAAAGTTTGTGGTTGATTGGGCTGGAAATTTGATTTGGATTGAAATTGCAAAAGAAGATAGCGTACTGTTAAGACAACTTAGAAAAAAAGTTATAAACTTTAATGGCCATTTAACAATTATGAAGGCCCCAACCCATGTGCGTATACGAGAAGATTTTCTAACAGTTGTAGATGAAAATATGAAAAAGCTTTCTTTGCGTATTAAAGATAGTTTTGATCCAAAGGGTATTCTTAATCCAGGAAAGATGTATTCAGGGTTATAATTATGCAAACAAAATTTAATAATGAACAACTTCAAGATCGTAACATTGTTGAGAGCGAGAAAATTTTAAGAAAGTGTGTTCACTGTGGTTTTTGTAACTCGACATGTCCCACATATTTGGTTGCGGGTGATGAATTAGATGGACCAAGGGGCAGAATTTATCTTATTAAAGACATGCTGGAGAACAATAAACCTGCAAATGAAAAAATTGCAAAGCATATTGACCGTTGTCTTTCCTGTTATGCCTGTATGACGACTTGTCCATCAGGAGTAAATTACATGCACCTTATTGACCATGGAAGAAATCATGTAGAAAAAACTTATAAGCGACCATTATACGATCGTTTTATTCGGTATGTTTTATCTGTAACTTTACCAAATCCAGGGTTCTTTAAATTTATAGGGTACCTAATATTTTTCTTTTACCCTGTAACGTACTTACTTCCTCCAAAAATGAGAAAAATGATTCAGTTTATGCCATCATCTTTTCCAACTGCAAGGTATAAAAATAAAGAATGCTATTCTCCTGAGGGAAAAATTTATGCAAGGGTTGCTCTTTTAACTGGCTGTGTTCAAAGAGTAATTTCTCCAAATATTAATGATGCTTCAATTTCTATATTAAATAGACACGGCGTTGAGGTGTTTGTGCCAAAAACTATTAATTGCTGCGGTTCATTAAATCATCACCTTGGAAAAGAAAAGTCTGCACACCACTATTTTATAAAAAATATTGAAATTTGGCATAAACTTTATGTGGAAAAAAAATTAGATGCGATATTAGTTAATACATCGGGCTGCGGAACAACTCTTAAAGATTATGGTTTCATATTAAGAGATCATCCAAATAAAGACATAAGACGAAAAGCAAAAGTAATCTCAGATCTTACAAAAGATGTAACTGAGTATTTAGGAAAAAATATAAAACTAAATTTTAAAGAAATTCCAAAAAAATATAAGATTGCTTACCATTCAGCATGTTCCATGCAGCATGGTCAAAAAGTTCATCAACAACCAATTGATTTATTAAAAAAAACTGGAAATGAAATTGTAGAAATTCCAGATGGTCACTTGTGCTGCGGTTCTGCAGGAACTTATAATTTAATTCATACTGAAATGGCTCAAGAACTTTTACAAAGAAAAGTTCATAATATTGATAAAGTAAAACCAGATTTTATTTCCACAGGTAACATCGGATGTATTACCCAAATATCAAAGGGAACGAATATTCCAATAGTTCATACTATTGAGGTTTTAAATTGGTTTACAGGAGGAAGTAAACCAAGCGTATAATGAAAAAGAAAATTTTAGTTACTAGAAAACTACTTCAACAAAATGAAAGTCGTCTTCAACAATTGTTTGAAGTCAAATTCAATAAAGAAGATAAAATTTATTCAAAAGAAGAGTTGTTAGAATTGAGTGATGGGTGTGACGGAATATTATCAACTATTGTTGATCAATTTGATGTTGATACAATCAATAAGCTTTCTTCATCCATAAAGATTATTGCAAATTATGCTGTTGGATTTGGAAATATTAATTTAGATGCAGCAAGAAAAAAAAATATCGCAGTAACTAATACCCCAGAAGTTTTATCTGAAGCTACTGCAGATATATCTATTTTATTACTATTAGGAGCCTCAAGACGGGCATACGAGGGAAGAAATTGGGTTGAACAACAAGATTGGAAGTGGCAAGCAACTGCTTTTTTAGGAAGACAAATGTCAGGAAGCAAGCTTGGAATTTTAGGAATGGGAAGAATTGGTAGAGAAGTTGCAAAAAGAGCAAGGGGTTTTAATATGGAGATCCATTACTATAATAGAAGTAGGTTGAAACCTGATCTAGAGTTAGGTTCTATTTACCATAAGGATATAAAAAGTTTATTTTCAATCTCTGATTTTCTCTCAATTAATTGTCCAGCTAATAAAGATACTGTCCATTTGATAAATAAAGATACGTTAAAATATTTTCCAAAACATGCAGTAATTGCAAATGCTGCAAGAGGAGACATCATTAAAGACGATGATATGATTGAGGCGCTTAAAAATAAAAAAATTTTTGCGCTAGGGTTAGACGTTTACAATGGAGAGCCAAAAATTTATCCAGAATATTTAAAGTTAAAAAATGTATTTATTTTACCTCATCTAGGTAGCGCAACAGAGAAAACTAGAGTTGCAATGGGTGATAGGGCAATTGATAATTTAAAAGTTTTTTTTGAAAAAGGAAAACCTAAGGACTTGTTAAACTAATTACAACCATAAGTAGATTTAAGCTTATTTTCTGAGCATTTATTGAAATATTAGTCGAGACTCTGGAATTTTTTTTTGCTTTAATCCATGCCAGTTAATTAACTAAAACTAAAGAAAGTAACATATGAAAAAAGAGAAAAGTGAAGTTACGATTCTAGAAAAAAAACAATCTAGACGTAAATTCTTTAAAGCTGCTGCTGCAACAGGTGCTGTCGCTGCAACTGCTTTGGCGATGCCGAATATTTCGGTAGCGCAAAGTTCAGTTACTCTTAAAATGCAATCTGCTTGGGGTCCTTCTGATGCAGATCCATTTTTTGAAATGAACAAACAATATGCTAGAAAAGTTGAAGCTATGTCAGGAGGATCTTTAAAAATTGAAGTTCTTCCAGTGAATGCTGTCCTAAAAACTGCAGAGATTGCTGATGGAGTTAGTACAGGCGTTGTAGATGCTGGTCATACTGTTACAGCATATTGGTATGGAAAAAACCCTGCTTCATCATTATTTGGAACGGGTCCTTCATATGGTTTTTCATCTCAAGAGTTAATGGGATGGATTGAATATGGTGGTGGACGAGCATTATATGAAAAAGTTCTAGCAGCTACTAAGTTAGACTACGTAGGATTTTTTGCTATGCCAATGCCTGCTCAACCATTTGGTTGGTTCAAAAAAGAACTTAAGAGTAAAGCAGATGTAGCGGGTCTTAAATATAGAACCGTTGGTCTTGCAACAAACGTTCTTCAAGGAATTGGTCTAACTGTTCTTCAATTACCAGGTGGAGAAATTCAGCCTGCTATGAAAACTGGTTTGATTGATGCCGCAGAGTTCAACAACCCATCATCTGACAGAAATTTTGGAATGCAAGACGTTTCAAAATTTTATAGTATGGGAAGTTTCCACCAATCACAGGAAATGTTTGAAATAACTATCAATAAGAAAAGATTTGATAGTCTATCTCCTCAGCACAAAGCTATACTAAGAATAGCATCTGAAGCAGCTAATACTGATAACTATTGGTATGCATTAAAGAGATATTCAGACGACCTTGCTAAACTTATAAATGAGTCTGGAGTTAAAGTGTTTGCTACTCCAAAAGATATTTTAGCAGAGCAAATGAAATCTTGGGATAAGGTTATTGCTGATTTCTCAGCTAAGGATCCTTTATTCAAAGAAATCGTTGAGTCTCAGAAGAGATACGCAAGATCAGTTATGAAGTATCTATTCCTGAATCAGCCAGACTATCAAATTGCTTATAGACAGTACTTTGGTAATCCTGCAGCTGTTAAAGTATAAGTAACATTTATAGTTCAATACATTTAAAGGGCAGATGTAAATCATCTGTCCTTTAGTGTAATATTAATTTAAGTTAGTAAAATTTAAGGGAAAGAATTTGCGCGGTTTTATATCCTTCATTGACGAAATGAATACTTGGATTGGAAAGGCATTTGGTTGGTGTGTTTTTGCACTTACTTTTTCCGTAGTAATTGAAATAGGCGCAAGATACTTTCTAAATAAACCAACACTTTGGGTTTTTGACTTTTCAATTCAAATGTATGGAGCTATGTTTATGATGGCTGGAGCCTATGCATTAGTAACTCAGTCGCATGTGAGAGCAGATATGCTTTATAGAAAAGCTCCTATTCGTTTTCAAGCAAGCTCGGATTTAATATTGTATTTTCTATTTTTCTTTCCCGCTTGTATTGCATTTACCTATACTGGATTTAATTACGCATCGAAAGCATGGCTTTTAAAAGAGACGAGCTGGAATAGTCCTGCGCAAATTCAGGTCTACGCATTTAAGTCTTTAATACCTATGGCTGGTATTCTTTTAGTTTTACAAGGAATTTCTGAAGTTTTCCGATGTGTTTTAGCACTTAAAGAAGGAGAATGGCCAGTTAGGTTTATAGAGGAAGAAGAGATAGAAAAAATTTTAATAAAAAAAAAGTAATTTAAAAAATGGAACAAACACTTTTTGGCTTAACCAATCCTCAGGTTGCAATACTAATGATGTTTATTTTCATAGGCGTTGTTTTACTTGGTTTTCCAATTGGTTTTACTCTTTTAGCTTTAGGTATTTTTTTTGGATATTATGCGTATCTCGATCCAACAAAAATCGCTGATAGCGGTATTTTTGCAAATAGGATTTTTGATTTAGTAGTTAAAAATACTCATTCGGTAATGGAAAACCACGTTCTAATTGCAGTTCCTCTGTTTTTATTTATGGGTTATGTGGTTGAAAGATCAGGAATAATAGCACGGTTGTTTGACTCCATCAGAATGGCCACAGCAAACCTTCCAGCTTCCATGGCTGTTGCTGCCTTAATAACATGCGCTCTATTTTCGACCGCAACAGGAATCGTAGGTGCAGTTGTGACTTTAATGGGATTACTTGCTTGGCCAGCGATGATTAAGGCTGGGTATAATAAAAAATTTGCATCTGGTGTAATTTGCGCAGGAGGTTGCCTTGGTATTTTAATACCACCAAGCATCATGTTTATTGTTTATGCCGTTATGGCCTCACTATCGCCAATACGATTGTTTGCAGCTGCATTTATACCAGGAATGATGCTTGCAGGTTTATACTGCATATATTGTATAATAGTTGGTTATTTATACCCGCATCTTGCGCCAAAACCAAAACTATCTGAACTTCCGCCAAAGTCTGTTATTTATAAAAACTTAATTGTAGACTTTATTCCCTTACTCATATTGGTGCTTCTTGTTCTTGGAGCAATCTTATTTGGACTTGCAACTCCAGCAGAAGCCGCCGCCGCAGGTGCATTTGGTGCAATTCTTCTGGCTTTTTATTACAAAAATATGAATTGGAAAAATTTAAAAGAGTCAGTTTATCTTACAACACGATCTACAGCGATGATAATGTGGCTGTTTGTTGGATCTTGGACATTTGCCTCTGTATTTTCCTATCTTGGAGGACACATAGTTTTTGAAGAGATGTTTAAAGCTATGGATCTTAAACCTTGGCAGTTTTTGATAATTGCTCAAATTATAATTTTTCTTTTAGGGTTTCCTCTTGAGTGGACAGAAATTTTAATAATATTTGTTCCAATATTTTTACCTCTTGTTAAATTTTATGGAATTGATCCTTACTTTTTTGCGATTTTGATTGGATTAAACTTACAAACATCTTTCTTAACTCCACCCATGGCGATGGCTGCATATTATTTAAAAGGTGTTCAAAGTAAAAATGTGCTTCTGTCTGAAATATTTATTGGAATGATTCCATTTTTATTTGTTGTTATTTTAAGTATGATTATACTTCATAATTTTCAAGGTCTTGCAACATGGCTACCAGATGTTCTTTTTGGTGCAGAAACCAAAAGATAATTTCTGAAATAATTTTTTAGATTATATGTCCTTATGTTTTTTGTCCGCAAAGGAAATTATTGAAAAAACAAAAAAAGGTGAAGTCTCATCAGTTGACGTTGCAAAAAGTTTTATTGAGCGTATTGAAAATTTTGAAAAAGAAGTAAAGGCTTGGGCTTTTTTCGATAAAAAACTTTTTTTAGAAAGAGCAGAAGAAAAAGATAAATGGAGGCTATCAGGTAAGCCTCTAGGACCATTACATGGTCTTCCAATTGGTATTAAAGATATTTTTAAAACCGATGACATGCCAACTCAATACGGAACTTCCATAAGAGAAAACTATCAATCGAGAGATGACTCAAAAGTTGTAAGTATTTTAAGATCAGCAGGCGCTATTATAATGGGAAAAACTGTAACAACTGAACTTGCTTATTTTGATCCCGGAAAGACAACAAATCCCCACGATTATTCAAGAACACCTGGAGGATCTTCAAGTGGGTCAGCCGCTGCAGTTGCATCATTTATGGCTCCACTTGCAATAGGGTCGCAAACCAATGGATCTACAATACGTCCAGCATCGTATTGTGGTGTTGTTGGTTATAAACCATCGTATGGATTAATATCGAGAACTGGTGTTTTAACACAATCTTATTTGTTAGACCAAGTTGGCGTAATGGCAAGATCTGTTGAAGATATTGCTTTATGTTCCTCTGTAATAATTCAAAAAGATTTAGAAGATAAATCTACTGTCGTCTTCCCAACAGAAAATTTTTTAGAAAGAGTTGAAAGTAAACCTTTTTTTGAACCAAGATTTATTTTTATTAAAACTTCAAAATGGAAAAATCTAGAGATAACCGCAAGTAAAGATTTTGATAAATTTTTAAAAAAAGTAAACAAATATGTAACCGTGTATTCGGATCCAAGTTATTTTGAACAAATTTATGAATACCATAAAGTAATTCATGAGACTGATATGGCCTATAATTTTTTATCAACTTATGAGAAGCATAAAAAAAAAATAGGAAAAAAAATGGTTGAAGCTATAGAACGAGGGCTTTCTTATAAGGCAAAAGATTATGCTGAGGCTGTAAATAGCATAGAGACTATTTATGACACATTTAAAGATGCATTTCACCATTACCATGCAATAATTACTCCAGCAACAACCGGTTATCCTCCAAAAGGATTAACATATACTGGTAGTCCAGAATTTTGTACGATTTGGACTTATCTCGGTATGCCTGCATTAACGTTGCCATTAATTGAAGGATCAAGTAAGTTACCTTTAGGAGTTCAGTTAGTTGGGGACAAGTATGACGATGTTCGTTTGTTACAAACAGCTAATTGGCTTTCAAAAAATTTTAAAAAATTATGAGTAGAATTTTTGGTATAATAGCTGGGATAGCTTCATTAGCTTGGTTTTTTTATTATTTAGGTACTAGCATATCCAAATCTCCAATAGTATCTTTTACTGCATCACTACCTGTTTGGTTAGTTATGGTTGTAAGTATTTTATTTTTTTTCTATGATGCTTATGATCATATTAAAAAATCAAAAAAATAATCTTCAATAAATTAAGTTTTGAAAACAAAAGATATTTCTTTTATCCCTTTTCTATTATTATTTTCTCAACCAATTTTTATGACAAGCAATCTTGCAATTGCAAGGGGAGCATCAGGTTTTGTGCCCCCAGTATCACTTGCATTCTGGAGGTGGTTACTTGCTTTTTTGATTTTTCTTCCATTTGTTTTTCCATCCATTAGAAAAAATTTTAAACACCTAATAAAAGAAGCTCCTAAGCTTTTAGTTTTAGGTCTAACAGGCTTCGCATTTTGTGGAGCTTTTCCATATATAAGTGGTCTTACAACCACAGTAACTAATATGGGAATTATTTACTCTGCTTCACCGATATTTATAATTTTATTATCTGTGTCTTTTTTTAAAGAAAAAATTTCTAAATTTCAGCTTGTTGGAACGCTCTTTTGTTTGCTTGGGGTTGTAACTGTAGTTGTTAAAGGTGATATAAAAAACTTGATTAATCTTTCTTTTACAAAGGGTGACCTTTGGATTGTGGGTGCCATGATAAGCTGGGCTGTTTATTCGGTGTATTTAATGCATTGGAAAAGTAAGTTTGATTTATTTACAAAATTTACTCTAATGGCTCTTGCAGGTATTATTTGTCTAGCACCGATGTATTATGTGGAAGAAAAGTATTTTTATACAACACAATTTAATAAAGATTTTTTTATTTGGGTAGTTGCAGCAGCAGTTTTTCCAGGAATTATTGCATTTCAAATGTATGCTAAATTACAAAAGTTTTTAGGAGCTTCTTTAACAGGTCTTACCGTATACATGATGCCTATTTATAGTGCGTTGTATGGGTACTTTTTGTTTAGTGAAAGTTTAAAGGGATTTCATTGGTTAGGAGGATTTTTAGTGTTACTTGGAATCGTTCTTGCAAACAGAAAACTTTTTAAATTTTAATATGAAGCTTGTCCTATACGGACTTACGATAACTTTAGTACTTTATCTTTTTATATGTCTACTCATGTATTTGTTTCAAAGAAACTTTATGTATTACCCAAAGGTAAATCGTTATGGTACATCGCAGAACGATTTAAGAGATAGCAAAGAAGTATTTATTCAATCAACCGATGACATACTTTTACGTTCTTGGTTTTATGAAAATAATAAAAATAAAACTACGATACTATTGTTTCATGGAAATGCAGGCGATCTAGATAATAGAATTTATAAACTTAATGCTTTTAAGAATTTAAATGTTAACTATCTAATTATTTCCTGGAGAGGATATAGTGGCAATAAAGGAAAACCAACGGAACATGGTCTGTATGATGATGCAAGAGCTGCTATACAATGGTTAGAAAATAGAGGGATAAAAAAAAATTCAATAGTGCTTTATGGAGAGTCCCTTGGAACAGGAGTTGCGATTGAAGTTGCTCAAAGAGAAAAATTTGCAGGAATAATTTTAGAGTCCCCTTATACTTCCATCGAAGATCTTGCTAAAAAGTATTACCCCTTTTTACCAGTTCGACTTCTTCTAAAAGATAAATATCAAAGTAATCTAAAAATTAAAAATCTTATATCACCGGTTTTAGTAATGCATGGTGAACTTGATAATGTAGTTCCTTTTTCTATGGGAAAAAAAATTTATGAAAATATACCATCAAAAAAATATAGTTACTTCTCAAAATTTGATACACACATGATGCAATTTAATGAAACTTTAGTTGCTGAGCTTAGGAGTTTTTTAAAACAGACTAATTAACTTTTAAAAATTGCAGCTGAAAATTCTTTTGCATTAAAGTTTGTAATATCATTTTCTTTTTCACCAAGACCAAGCGCATAAATTGGAATCTTAAATTTCTTTGCTATTGCAATTAAAATTCCACCCTTCGCTGTACCATCAAGTTTTGCCATTATAATTCCTGTAATTGGAGTAATTTTCTGAAATTCTTCAACTTGGTTTAAAGCATTTTGACCAGTTGTTGCATCAAGGATTAAAATAGTCTCGTGAGGAGCTTCATTTTCAATTTTTTTTAACACTCTTATAATTTTAGCAAATTCTTCCATAAGGTTTTTTTTATTTTGAAGTCTTCCAGCAGTATCAATTATGCAATGATCTAGATTTTGATTTTTTGCTGTATCTAATGCTTTATACGCAACTGAAGCAGGATCTGATCCAATATCAGATTTGATTATTGGAACATCAATTTTTTTACACCACATTTCTAGTTGATCGATTGCA
Organism: Candidatus Pelagibacterales bacterium; assembly: GCA_016882225.1. Classification (GTDB taxonomy): domain Bacteria; phylum Pseudomonadota; class Alphaproteobacteria; order Pelagibacterales; family Pelagibacteraceae; genus Fontibacterium; species Fontibacterium africanum. Next base: position 8,952 of record VHCA01000001.1, on the reverse strand, counting down.
GCTGCCCTAAATGTGTCTGCAGCTCCAACAATGACCTTCTTTCCATTATCCTTTAATTTTTTTGCAATTTTTCCAATGGTTGTAGTTTTACCAACACCATTCACCCCACAGACTAAAGTGATTGTAGGTTTTTTACTTTCTTCGCGAAAAAAATTTTTTTCAAGTGGCTTAAGTATTTCCTCTATTTCATCAGATATAGATTTTATAAAATTTTCTTTTGTAAGAGACTCTTGACTGTATTTTTGTTTTGCTAATTTATTTTTAAAATCTTCAACAAAATGTATACCAACATCAGTTTTAAGTAGAAGATCTTCAATACTTTCAAGTAGTTCAATATCTGGTTTTGATTTGTTGAAAATATTATCAAATCCCTTGGAAAACGAATCTGAAGTTTTTTTTAAACTTTCTTGAAGTTTTGAAAAGAAACCCATCTTAGTTAAATATTTAATGAGACCTTGTAGATTGGAGATACCGATCCAGTCATGATGATACGATTATTGGGTTGCCAATGTATATGTAAGGTACCATTTTTAAAATGGATGCTCGCCTGTCTCCCCGTAAGTCTTTGTTTTGATGATGCCACAACAGTAGCACAAGCAGCGGTTCCACAAGCCTGAGTAAGACCAGCTCCCCTTTCCCAGACTTTGATTTCAATGTTTTTTCTATCCAAGATTCTTGCGAAAGTAACATTACATCGTTCTGGAAAATAATTATGATGTTCTATTACCGGTCCAATTTCTTTTAGTTTTTCAATTGTTATATTTTTAAAAATAATAATATGTGGGTTTCCAACACTTAGGGTATAGCCAATAAAACTTTGGTTATTTTTAAGTTTTATTAAAACTTTTTTGTGATTCATCTTTTTAACTAATGGAATTTTATTCCATAAAAAACTTGGTTTACCCATATCAATGCTGATTTCATTAGCTTGCTTAAGCTGCGCGGTTAAGATTCCGCTCTCAGTGTTAATAGATGATTTTTTTCTATTTTTTTCTTGCATTAGAAAAAAAGAAATACATCTACTTCCATTACCACAGGCCGCTACTTGACCACCATCTGAATTAAAAAAAGTAATTTTGGCATCTGTTTTTTTTTCTTTATCCTTATCAATGATGATAACCTGATCACAACCTATCCCTATTTTTCTATCTGCAATTTTTAAAATCGTATCTTTAGTGAGATCGATTTTTTTTTTACGTCTATCGATGATAATGAAGTCATTACCTAAACCATCCATTCTGTAAGCTTGAAGTTCCATTGATAGAGAAATTGATAACTAAATTATTAGCAATTATTGACTTTTAAAATAGTAAATTATACCTTTAGCGTAATTTTCCACAAAAATTAGCAGGTTTTGTGGTGTCCTTCCAAGAAGGAGATCAACACTAGTCAGCGATATTCGCCCACTAGTGCAATTGCTGCTGGAGCAAATGAAAAATGTTTGAAAATTTAACGAGTAAAATTGAGTCAGTTTTCTCTTTTTTTAACAAGAGTACTAGACTTGAAGAAAAGCATGTGGATGAAGGTCTTCGAAAAATACGACAGGCCCTTCTCGAGTCCGATGTTGCTTTATCTGTTGCAAAAGACTTTGTAAATCAAGTTAGGCCTAAGGCGATTGGTCAAGAGGTTCTTAAATCTGTAACTCCAGGACAGTTCTTAGTTAAAATTGTTTTTGATGAACTAGTAAGAGTTCTTGGTAGTTCTAACTCAGATATAAACCTTAATGTTGTTCCCCCAGTTAAAATTATGATGATAGGATTACAGGGATCGGGCAAAACAACCACTTCTGCTAAGGTTGCAAAGTATTTAGAAAAAAATTTTAAAAAAAAAATCATGTTAGTTAGCCTAGACGTCTATCGTCCAGCAGCTCAACAACAATTAGAAATTTTATCAAAACAACATAGCTTATATTCACTTCCGATTGTAGAAGGACAGCTTCCAACAGATATTACTCAACGATCCCTATCAGCAGCATCCTTGTCAGGATCTGATGTAATTATTTTTGACACTGCAGGAAGAACTCAGATTGATACAGTAATGATGAATGAACTTGTATCGCTTAAAAAAATAATAAATCCTGTAGAAATACTACTAGTTGCAGACTCTTTAACAGGACAGGATGCAGTGAATATTGCTACCGAATTTAAAAAAGCTGTGGATTTAACAGGGGTTATTTTAACAAGAGTTGATGGTGATGGTAAAGGCGGAGCTGCTTTAAGTATGCGATCAGTGACAGGTTGCCCAATTAAATTTTTAGGTGTTGGTGAAAAAGTTGAAGATATAGAAGTTTTTTATCCAGAAAGAATTGCAAATAGAATTCTTGGAATGGGTGACATTGTTTCCTTAGTTGAAAAGGTTTCAGAAGATTTAAAGAAAGAAGAGATTGAGGAATTAGAAGACAGTCTCAAAAAAGGGCAATTTACGTTTAATGATTATTTAAAACAGATTAGGCAAATGAAAAAAATTGGTGGAATGGGAAAAGTTCTTGGAATGATCCCTGGTATTTCAAAAATTAAAAAACAGCTTGATGAAGCTGATATCGATGAAAATATTTTAAATCAACAAGAGGCAGTTATTCTCTCTATGACTCCAAAAGAAAGAGAAAATCCTAAAATTATAGATGGTTCTAGAAAAAAAAGGATTGCACATGGAGCTGGAACAGAAATCGCCTTGGTAAACAAGCTTCTGAAACAACATAAAATGATGACGAACATGATGAAAAAAATGTCTCAAGGTGGAGGAAGAAATTTTGGAGGTCCAGATGGTATTCCTCCAGAATTATTTAACAATCTAAAATAGAAAGGAAAAATGCTTAGAATACGACTAGCAAGAGGAGGAACAAAAAAAAGACCGGTATATAGAGTTGTTATTGCAGACTCTAGATACCCAAGAGATGGTAAGTTTATTGAAAAAGTAGGTTATTTTAATCCGCTTATTCCAAAATCAAAACCTGAGAGAATAAGTTTAGATTCTGAAAGAATTAAGCATTGGTTGAAAATTGGTGCTCAGCCAACTTTTAGAGTTGCAAGATTTTTAGGAGAAGCAAAATTAGCTCCTGTACCAGAAAAAAGAAATAATCCTCAGAAAGCTTTACCAAGAAAAAAAACTCAGGAAAGATTAAAAGCACAACAAGCTCCGGAGCAAAAAACAGAAGCTAAAGTAGAAGCAGCACCAGCCGCTCCAGCTGCAGAGACTCCAAAAGAGCAACCGAAGCAACCAGCTAAAGCACCCGAGGTAGCAAAACCAGCAGAAGAAAAAAAAGCATAAGGTTGTATGTGGTCAGTAAAAGTCTTTACTTTATATCCTGAATTCTTTCCCGGAATTTTAGATATAGGACTTTACAAAAAAGCTAGAGAAAAAAAAATTTGGTCTTTAGATGTTGTAAACATTAGAGACTATGCTTTTGATAAACATGGTTCAGTAGATGATAAACCTTTTGGCGGAGGCAGTGGCATGGTTATGAGAGCTGATGTTATTGATGCTTGTTTAGAAAAAAATTTAGCATCAAAAAATGATCAAGTTATTTATCTAAGTGCAAAAGGAGAAAGATTTAATCAAAAAATAGCTCACGAACTTATCCAAAATAAATGGATAAATATATTTTGTGGTCACTTCGAGGGTATTGATCAAAGAATAATAGAGTCCAGAAATATGCGAGAGATTAGTGTTGGGGACTATGTATTGTCGGGGGGAGAAACAGCAGCATTCACACTTCTTGATGCAACAATTAGATTACTTCCAGGAGTAGTTGGTAATGAAACTTCATTGTTAGAGGAGAGTTTCGAAAATAATTTACTTGAGTATCCTCATTATACTAAGCCACAAGTTTGGAATGGAAAAAAAGTTCCAGAAGTTCTTTTATCTGGGAATCATTCAAAAATTAAGGACTGGCGCTTGAAACAATCTGAGGATATAACACGACGCCAGAGAAAAGATTTATGGGAAAAGTATCATAAACAATAATTTATTAATGCAAAATTTATCCATGAGAATTGAAGATTTAGATAGAGAGCACATAAAAAAAATTGGTGAAAAGAAAAAAATACCTGAGTTTTCACCGGGCGATACTATTAAAGTTAATGTGCGAATAGTTGAAGGAAAAAGACAGCGTATACAGGCTTTCGAGGGAGTTTGTATTGCAAGAAAAAACCGTGGAATTAATTCAACTTTTACTGTTAGAAAAATTTCCTTTGGTGAGGGTGTCGAAAGACTTTTCCCAATACATAGTCCAAACGTTGAATCGGTTGAAGTTATAAGAACAGGTAAAGTTAGAAGAGCAAAACTGTACTATTTGAGAGATAGAAAAGGAAAATCTGCAAGAATTGCAGAAAAAATTAGAAAAAAAATTGGTGTTGATATTATGCAGCCTCTTCCTTCAAAAGAGGTGGTACAGGAACTAGAGGGTCAAGTTAATCCTCAAGTTGTGGCGGATGCCCCTAAAAAAGTTGCAGATCCTATAAAAAAAGAAGAAAAGCCTCTAGAGCCAAAGATTGATAAAGAAAAGAAAAAGAAATAAAAATTTCTTTTAGCTTTTATATGCCAAAGACTCTTTACGATAAGATATGGGAAAGCCATTTAGTTGAAGAACAAAAAGATGGAACATCTTTATTATATATTGACCGACATTTAGTACACGAGGTTACAAGCCCTCAAGCTTTTGAGGGGCTTAGAATTAATAAAAGAAAAGTTAGAGCTCCTAAATCTACTCTAGCTGTTGTTGACCACAACGTCCCAACTTCAGACAGATCTAAGGGAATTAAAGATAAAGAGTCTGCAATTCAGGTCGAAGCACTCTCAAAGAATTGTAAAGATTTTGGTATTGAATTTTTTGGGTTAACTGACAAAAGACAAGGAATTGTTCATGTCATAGGACCAGAACAAGGCTTTACTCAGCCAGGGATGACAATTGTTTGTGGAGATAGCCACACTTCTACTCATGGAGCTTTTGGTGCACTCGCCTTTGGAATTGGAACGTCAGAGGTTGAACATGTGCTTGCAACTCAAACATTAATACAAAGTAGAGCAAAAAATTTTAAAATTTGTGTTGATGGAAAGCTTCCAGAAGGTGTCACTGCAAAAGATGTAATTTTATCAATTATTGGAAAAATCGGCACCGCAGGTGGAACAGGATATGTAATTGAATACTGTGGTGAGGTTTTTAGAAATTTTTCTATGGAAGAGAGAATGACTGTTTGCAATATGAGTATTGAAGGTGGAGCGAGGGCTGGATTGGTTGCTCCAGATCAAAAAACTTTTGACTATATTAAAGGTAGACCCATGGCCCCACAAAACAAAGATTGGGATAAAGCTTTAGCTTACTGGAAAACACTATTTACTGAGGAAAATGCTAAATTTGATAGGGAAGTTTATTTAAATGGGAATGATATTGTACCAACAGTAACATGGGGGACAAGTCCTCAGGATATATCTCCAGTAACAGGTAAAGTTCCAGATCCAAAAACTGAAAAAAATGAAGATAGAAAAAAATCCATGCTAAGATCTTTAGAGTATATGGGACTTGAGCCAAATACTCCGATCCAAGAAATATCAATTGATAAAGTTTTTATAGGTTCATGTACCAACGGAAGAATCGAAGATTTAAGAGCAGTTGCAAAAGTTGTTAAAGGCAAGAAAGTTAATAAACAAGTTTCTGCCATGGTAGTTCCAGGATCTGGTCTTGTAAAAATACAGGCAGAAAAAGAGGGAATTGATAAAATATTGAAAGAAGCAGGATTTGATTGGAGAGAGCCAGGTTGCTCAATGTGTCTCGGTATGAATCCAGATCAATTAAAGCCAAAGGAGAGATGTGCTTCAACTTCAAACCGAAACTTTGAAGGCCGCCAAGGTCGAGGTGGAAGAACTCATTTAGTAAGTCCAGTGATGGCAGCAGCAGCTGCTATTGAGGGTAAATTTGTTGATATTAGGAAATTTTCTTAATGAAAAAATTTGAAAGGTTCAAAGCTTTGGCAGCACATGTTTCAATAATGAATGTTGATACAGACATGATTATTCCAAAACAATTTTTAAAAACTATTAAACGAACAGGCCTTGGAGCTGGATTATTTTATGAGTTAAGATTTGATGAAAAAGGAAATGAGATTAAGGATTTTATCCTAAATCAAGCTCCTTTTAATAAAGCAAAAATTTTAATATCTGGAAAAAATTTCGGATGTGGTTCATCTAGAGAGCATGCACCATGGGCACTTTTAGATTTTGGTATCAAATGCGTAATCGCACCAAGTTTTGCTGACATATTTTATAATAATTGTTTTAAAAACGGAATCTTACCAATTGTGCTAGATGAAAAATTAGTTAAGGAACTTAGTGAGTTGGCAGATAAAAAGAAAGAAATTGAAATAGATTTAGAAGATCAAAAAATACATAAGGGAGATAACCGGCCAATTGATTTTGATATAGATCCTTTCAAAAAGGAATGCTTGATGAAAGGATATGACGACATTGCACTTACATTAAATAAAAATCAAAAAATATCAACTTTTGAAGATAAGAAAAAAACTTTAACTCCTTGGCTATATACGTGAAGAAAAAAATTTTAATACTTGCTGGTGATGGAATTGGGCCAGAAGTAATGAATGAAGTGAAAAAAATTATTCTTTGGTTTAATAAAAACAAAAAAACTGACTTTGATATTACTGAGGAATTAGCAGGCGGTATATCTTATGATAAGCACGGAACACCTTTAACTGATAGTGTTTTAAATTTAGCACTTCAAAGTGATGCTGTTTTATTAGGTGCTGTTGGTGGTCCAAAATGGGATAAATTAGAATTTTCAAAAAAACCTGAACGGGCATTACTGCGGCTTCGAAAAGATTTAAAACTTTTTGCAAATTTAAGGCCTGCTATTTGTTTTAAAGAACTTTCTAGCGCCTCAACTCTAAAGCCAGAAATAGTATCAGATCTAGATATTATGATTATTAGAGAACTTACCGGAGGGATATATTTTGGAGAACCAAGAGGAGTTTCTAAACTTCCTGACGGCTCAAGAAAAGGAGTGAACACTCATGTATATACTTCTGATGAAATACGAAGGGTTGCAATCACAGCTTTTGAACTTGCAAGAAAAAGAAAAAATAAAGTTACATCTTGTGAAAAATCAAATGTTATGGAGGCAGGGTTATTATGGAGAGAAGAGGTTGAAGAGTTGCATAAAACTAAATTTAAGGATGTTGAATTAAACCACATGCTTGCAGACAACTGTGCAATGCAATTGGTTCGCTATCCAAAACAATTTGATGTTATTTTAACTGACAACTTATTTGGTGATATGCTTTCTGATGAAGCTGGTATGCTTACCGGATCGCTTGGTATGTTGCCCTCAGCATCTTTAAGCGAGAGAGATAAAAATGGAAAAGTTAAAGCTATGTATGAACCAATTCATGGAACTGCTCCAGATATAGCGGGCAAGAATATAGCAAATCCTCTTGCATCCATTTTAAGTTTTTCAATGGCGCTTCGATATTCTTTTGATATGCCTTCAGAGGCAACCATGCTTGATGATGCCGTTCGAGAAGTATTAAAAGATGGTTATAGAACTCAAGATATTATGGAAAAAGATAGAAAAAAAGTTTCAACTTCTGAAATGGGTAACCTTGTAATACAAAAACTACACTAATGAATTATAGTATTGCAATTGTTGGTGGCACAGGAAATGCAGGAAGAACAACCATCGATGTTTTGGAGAAAAGAAAATTTCCAGTTGAAAAGCTTTATATTATTGCTTCAAAAAAAAGCGCTGGAAAAACTTTAATATTTAAAAAAAAAAAAATTAAAATAGAAAGTCTTGAGTCTTTTGATTTTAATAAGGCGGATATAACTTTCTTTTGTGCAGGTGCAAAGAATGCAAAAATATGGGCTCCAAAAATTGCAAAAAAATCGATTGTAATAGATTACTCTAGTTATTTTAGACAATTCAAAAATATTCCACTTATCGTTCCTGAAGTTAATGCAGAAGCTTTAAAGGATTATAAAAAAACAAATATTATAGCTAATCCAAACTGTTCTACAGCTGAACTTGTTGTGGCTTTGAAACCGTTGCACGAGAGATATAATATTTCTCGTGTAGTAACGTCGACTTATCAATCTGTTTCTGGAGCGGGAAAAGCCGCTATGGATGAACTTGTTGATCAGACAAAAAAATGGTTTCAAAAAAAAAAAATTGTTCCAAAAAAATTTACCAAACAAATAGCATTTAACGTTATTCCTCATATAGATATTTTCTTAAAAGATGGGCAAACAAAAGAAGAATGGAAGATGGAAAATGAAACTAAGAAAATACTAGACAAACGAATAAAACTTACAGCAACTTGTGTAAGAGTTCCTGTATTTATTTCTCATTCAGAAGCTGTAAATGTTGAGTTTAGAAAAAAATTTAATCTAGGGGATGTTAGAAGGATTTTACAAAAAGCCCCAGGATGTAAAGTAATTGATGAACAAAAAAATGGCGGTTATGCAACTCCTGTTGAAAGCACAGGGAGTTATTTGACCTATATTTCGAGAATTAGAAAAGATCCAACAAAAAATGCTATTAATATGTGGGTAGTATCTGATAATTTATTAAAAGGTGCAGCCTTAAATGCTGTACAAATAGCAGAGCTTTTAATTAAAAAATTTATTTAATGGATAAGGAAACAGCGCCTTTATCTCCGCATATTCAAATTTATAAGTGGCAGCTTTCCTCCCTTTTATCCATCACACATAGAATGACTGCAATTATAAATATTATTGCATTCTGTTTGATAATTTTGTGGGTCGTATTTCTTTCACTTGGACCTGAGTTATTTATTATATTTCAAAAATTTCTATCTAGTTTTATTGGAAAATTCTTACTTATCGGTTTCACCTGGTCTTTTTGCTACCACTTATTAAATGGTATCAGACACTTAGTATGGGACTTTGGTTATGGTTATGAAATGAAAACAGCAAATATTTCAG